>CAYSIU010000008.1:0-18669 GCA_964431095.1 uncultured Chitinophaga sp.
CACATATTTGCAATTACAACTGTGGCCAGGTGAAATGAATACCGGCATATCAAAACCCAATTGCTGATTCTTATACAGTAAAGAAAGATTGGCGACGTGGTTGGCCTGTCCCTGCAAAGGCCGTTCCTGGCTGACTATTTTTTGGGTGTTTCCAAGGGTGGAATCGTAGTAATAATACAGCTTATCCGTTACCACTTTAGAGTGGGTATAGGTATAATTGGCGGAGACGCCAAACTGGCCGAA
This sequence comes from uncultured Chitinophaga sp., assembly GCA_964431095.1. Classification (GTDB taxonomy): domain Bacteria; phylum Bacteroidota; class Bacteroidia; order Chitinophagales; family Chitinophagaceae; genus JJ008. The sequence continues at coordinate 244 of CAYSIU010000008.1, forward strand.
AAATTTTGTGATCACCAGCTCGGCCCCGTAATTGGTTGCTTTGTTTACATTATCGGGTTTGATGAATTGTGCGCTGGGTCCCCCGTTCCTTACTACAAAATATTCGATCGGGTTTTGTATGTTTTTATAGAAAACACCGACCAGGACCTGGTCAGCTGCCCCGGGGAATAACTCATACCGGAGATCCAGGTTATCGGCCCGCGTATGTTTTAAATAGGGGTTCCCGATCTCGTCAAAATAATCGCCGGGTATATTATAAGGAACGATTTCACCAAAACCCGGGCGGCTGATCGATTTGAAATAGGACAGCCGTAGATTTTCTTTTTTAGATAACTCATATTTTGCATGCAGGCTGGGCAATACATCGGTATATTTTATCCTACCGTATTTTGCATCAAAATTTTCCGGCATAACCGTGTTGTATCGCTGATCGGTATTCTCGATCCTTACACCGCATGTTAACAGCAACCTCGTAGTAATTAAAAACTTTGCCTGCAAATAACCCGCATAGGTGTGTGTGCTGCGGGGGTGAGTGTTTGGCGTTACCGGTGAAGAGGTTGCTTTGCCCAGGGTGACCGAGGTTAAACCCAAGTGCGACGAGTGGATATTGTTAGCACGTTGATGTGGCGACTTCGGCGCAGACTTGACTAAATAAGTATTATAAGAGGTATTGGGCGTTTTATGCCGGATCAAGCCAGCCCAGGAAAATTCAATATCCCGCTTTACGATCCTGGTTTTACCGGTAAGATTCAGATAACCCGCGATATCTTTATCGGAATTATGCTGCCAGATCCGCTCCATTGACTTGGTGATGGAATCTATGGAAGTCACTTTCCCGCTGCCATCCAGGTGTACATCATTTTCTTCCACATATCTTGCCATGTCGGGTAAGGATTGTTTTGCGATCGAATACACGGCGATCCAGTTCAGGAATAAACCCTTTGTAAGCTGATGATCTCCCTGAAGACTGCCATTATAAACCGACTGCTTTTGCCAGCGGCTCCGGTTGTCTTCATCTACGAGTTTTAAGGTGGAGGTTGAATTGATCCCCAGCACGGTGTCGGCCGTATGCCGGGTCTCAAATTCATTTTGGTGAACATAAAGATTGTACAGGGACAGTTTGTTCCTGTTGTTGAAGACATAATCAATTTTATTATGCAAACCCAAACGGTTGGTTTGGGTAGAAAACTGACGCTTGAAAATATCGGAAAACACGGGAGAAGTAGGAGGGTTGGGACTGGGTTGCGCATTCGGTATCAAATAATCTGAATTGGACCCCCGGTAAAAGTCCTGGTAACTCATGGAAAGGATAACGCCCAGTTTTTTTTCTAAAAAACGGTTTCCGATGGTCGCACCGAATGTGCTGTTGATTGGATTTGATTTATCGCTGTACACAAGATTGGAAACAGTAAAATCCGGGTACGTGGCTGCATAGTCATTCCCATGGATCTCTGCGGGTGATTGTTTATTGATGCCGGAATGATTAAAAGAACTGAATGGGCGACCGGAGAACAAAGCAGAATAGCCGAGGGATGCATTTGCCGTTAATAAAAATTTTTCGGGGGCATTTTTCATAACAAGATTCATCGTGCCACCGATGGCGTCGGGTTCCATTGCCGGCGTTAGTGATTTGATCACTTCAAGCCGTTCCAGCATCTCGGAAGGAAAGATGTCCATGGGTACAAACCTGAATTTATCATCGGGGCTGGGTATCTTAATCCCGTTTACAAGGGTATTATTATAGCGCTTATCCATTCCCCGGATGATGGCATACCGGCCTTCGCCACTTTTACTTCTTTGAATAGTGATCCCGCTCATGCGTTGTAAGGCATTGGCCACGGTTACATCGGGCAACAGCTGGATCGTTTTGTCAGATAAAATATTACGGATATTATCGGCTCGTTGTTCCAGTTTCCTCACCCTGTTATCGCTCTCATTCCCTTTGCCCGTAGCTACGATCACTTCCTGCATAGACGTAATACTCGGGTACAGGGAGATGGTGATGTTGTTTTCGGCTTTCCCTGTTGTCACGTCGACAAATGTGGCGTCGGGAGGGGCATAGCTGCTGAAACTGACGAGTATCCGGTAATGACCATCGGGGATATTTTTCAACACAAAGCTTCCATCCAGGTTAACAAGAGTCGTATATTTTGTATTCTCAAGGGAGACGGTCGCGCCGGTAAGCGGTTCACCCGTTTGAGCATCCAGCACTTTGCCTTTAATGATACCTGCGGAAGAAATGAGAGATAAATGGCAGAAAAAGATTGCCAGGATAAGCAGTTTGTTGAGTCGCATGTCGGAGATTTCGACAAATGTAGAGGGCGACTATTACCGCTACATGAGGTTACAATAATGTAACGATTGTTTAATTGTTTATTCTGAATGTGATAATAAAAAATTAACCACTCCGCTATAACCGGTTCCCGCAACTCCTGGGAAAAATGAAATCCCTTCGGAGCGTTTATCATCTTACCTCCTGCATTTCCACCAGTTTCTTATAAAAACCATTTTGTGAGAGTAATTGCTCATGGGTTCCCCTCTCTACGATCTTTCCTTTTTGCAACACGATGATCTCGTCGGCATGACGGATCGTGGAGAGGCGGTGGGCGATCACAATGCTGGTTCGGTTCTGCATCATGTGGTTGATGGCGTCCTGCACCAATCTTTCGCTTTCGGTATCGAGGGAAGAAGTGGCTTCGTCAAGGATAAGAATAGGCGGGTTTTTCAGCAAGGCCCTCGCAATAGTGAGTCGCTGTCTTTCCCCTCCGCTCAGCTTGGCCCCCCGGTCACCGATATTGCTGGCATAACCATTCTCTTTCTGCATAATGAAAGAATGGGCATTGGCTACCCTTGCGGCTTCCATTATTTCATCCTCGGTGGCGTCGGGTTTGCCCAGGCGGATATTATTCATGATCGTATCATTGAATAAGATCGGTTCCTGGGTTACAATGCTCATCAGGTTGCGGACGGATTGCAGGGAATAGTCTTTGATATTGATCCCGTCGATCAATAACTCCCCTCCGGTAACATCGTGGAAACGGGGAACCAGGTCGGCAAGGGTGGATTTACCCGCCCCGCTGGAGCCTACCAGCGCAATGGTCTTCCCTTTTTCCACCACGAGATTGATATCATCCAGTATGGTAGCATCCTCGTAAGCAAAACGGACATTCCTGAATTCTATTTGATGGTCAAAGGAAACCAGTTGACGGCCGTTGGGGTTATCATCTACGGTAACCGCCGTTCTCAGTATTTCTTCAATCCGCCGGATGGCCGCAGATCCTTTTCGCATATTACTGAACGAGGTGGAAAGCGCTTTGGAAGGGTTGATGATATTGTAAAAGATACCAAGATATCCTATGAAGGCCGAAGCTTCGAGCGGGATCTCCCTGTTCAGGACCAGCCTCCCTCCGTAATAAAGGATGACGGCAAACAACATAACACCCATCAATTCTGAAAGAGGGGAAGCCAGGTCGCGGCGGTAGGAAATTTTATTTTTTGCTTTCAGCAGCTCGGCATTGTTTTTCATGAACCGGCCCCTTAATAATTTTTCAATGTTGAAAGCTTTGATAACTCTTAAACCGCCGAGTGTTTCATCAAGCGTTGAAAGTGTTTCGCCATATTTATTGGCCACTTCCTTCGAATGTTTTTTCAGCGATTTGGTGATACGGCCGATCACCAGGCCGAGCACCGGGATGAACACCAGTAAAACGATCGTGAGCCGGGGGCTGATCAGGAAAAGTGCAAACAATGTAACAAGGATCGTCAGGGGGTCCCTTATCCATCCTTCCAGTGTCCCTACCAGGGATCCTTCCACTTCTCCGATATCGGTTGTCATCCGGCTCATCAGGTCGCCTTTTCGTTTCTCATTAAAGAATCCAATGGGAAGTTGTAATACTTTATCATACAATTCTTCCCGCAACTGGTTGACAATTTTATTTTTCAGGGGGTTGAGGATATAAAAGGAGAGATAAAGGAAAAGATTCTTAAAAAGGATGAAAAAGATCATCAGCAGGCAAATGATTCCCAGGGTCGTTATCTTGCCATAACTGTGCAAGGTATCGTTCAGGAAGTGATTCACCCACTGAATGACAGCATTCCCCGAGACTTTGACACCCGCGCCGCAGGCGGCACATTCGGGACGGGGGTCATTGAAGATCAGGTTGAGAAAAGGCATTAACATGCCGATGGATACGATCGAGAAAACAACACTGAGAAATATAGATAAAAAATACAGGGCAATCCTGCTTTTATAATTTTTCAGGTAGCGAAAAATCCTTGCGTATTGCTTCATTTAGAATGTAGGGTCCTTAAACAGAGCAAAGTAACTAATTTTACATCGTCCTCCGATGCTAACGCCACGGAGGGCTGTCAATAATACAATGAATATGGAAGAGGGGAAACGACAAAAACAAATAGCCGGCTTACTGAATGAAGAGATGAACGGCATTTTTCAGCGGCTGGGGTTGAGTATGGTTGACGGGGGCCTGGTGTCCATTTCATCGGTGAAAATAACGCCCGACCTGCTGGAAGCCCGGTTTTACCTGAGTTTTTTCCAGGTAAAGGACGTAAAAACAGCGTTGCATAAAATTGAAGACCGCCGTCATGAAATAAAAAAAGAACTGGCCGCCCGGGTAAGGCACCAGCTTCGCAGTATTCCGGTATTGAAATTTTTCCGGGATGAAACGCTGGACCACGTGTTCAAAATGGAAGAAATCTTTAAAAAGATCGAAGAGGAAAAAAATCGAACTCCCCCGGGCGATGAAGAGTAACGAACAGGCCCTGGCAGGTCAGCCTTGAACCATTAAACATTTTAACGTTGAATTTCTTATTTGCCTGGAGATATTTCAAAGCCAAAAAATCAACTAATGCCATCAACATTATTGCCTGGACCAGTATCGTGGCCATGTTGATCGGTACGGCGGCGCTAATACTGGTGCTGAGTGTATTCAACGGTTTCGAAGGGTTTGTAAAATCCCTCTATTCTTCCTTTTATACGGATCTTAGGATATCTCCTGTTTCTGGAAAAGTGATCTATGTTAGCCCGGAACAACTTCAAAAACTGAAAGCGATCCGGGGGATCAAAAATTTCTCCCTGGTGGTCGAGGAAAAAGCATTATTACAAAATGGCGATTACCAATCGGTGATCTATTTAAAAGGGGTGGATGAAAACTACCGGTACACCACCGGGGTGGCCGATCACCTGGCCAATGGCAATTATGATATCGGCAATGAAGAGGTCCCCAAATTGATTGTCGGTGCCGGCGTAGAAGATGCACTGAATATCAGGGCGGATATGAATGCCTACATTCTCAAAATATATCTCCCCCGGAAAAGCAGCAACAGTGGTGACCAGGTCAATTTGCTGGAAGATATCAGCAATGATACCATTCGCACCGCAGCCGCATTCAGGATACAGCAGGATTTTGACAATAAATATGGTATCACCAATATTGATTTTGTAAAAAGAGCGCTGAACCTCAATCCGGATGAGTTTAGCGCCGTTGAAATTACCCTGAGCGATCCTTCGGCAACCCCGGCGATCAGGAAAACAATCAGACAGTTTTTTGGTAACGATTACCTGGTACAGAATAAATATGAGCAAAACCGCAGCCTTTATTCCATCATGAACGTGGAGCGGTGGGTGATCTACGGGGTGCTTTGCCTTATTTTACTGGTGGCGGCATTCAATATGATCGGGGCATTGACCATGCTGGTACTTGAAAAACAAAAAGACATTATGGTATTGCATGCGATGGGCAGCAACCGGCGTTTCATACAGCGGATATTTTTAAGTGAGGGAATGCTGCTGGCGCTGATCGGCGGCGGCATTGGCATGTTGCTGGCATTACTGGTAGCATGGCTGCAAACCAGGTATCACCTGATACCGTTACGGGGCGGTTCTTTTCTGATTGATTATTTTCCGGTGAAACTGAGGGGAACTGATTTCCTGCTGGTGGGAGTGACCGTTTTTTTAGTGGCCCTGCTTGCATCCTGGATCCCGGCAAGGAAAGCGGCCGGGCAGGAATTTTCGTTGCGAAGCGAGTAGAAAGATTTAGAAATTCTGGAATGGCGGAATCTCAGTGACTTTGAATAATCAAACAGATCCAAAGTTTCCTGTACTAACATCCTCCTCAATAATCTCCCAACGTCTCCGGCAACTGTGCCAGGGCCCTGGCTAACTGTTCGTCATTAGGGGCTACGCCATGCCAGTTATGATCATTTTCCATAAAATCTACTCCCTTGCCCATGATCGTATGCATCATGATCGCTACGGGCTTAGCCTGACCGGTCAATGAACGGGCGGCTGTCAGTGTGTCAATAACCTGGTCCATATCGTTCCCGTTCGCTTCCAATGTGATCCAGCCAAATGCTTCGAATTTTCTCCGGAGATCACCATGATCCATCACGTGTTCGGTAGTGCCGTCGATCTGCTGGTGGTTCCAGTCGATGGTTGAAATAAGATTGTCCACTTTGTGATGAGCCGCAAACATAATGGCTTCCCATACCTGTCCTTCATCCAGTTCTCCATCGCCATGCAGGGAGAAGACCAGGTTTTTTTCGCCGTTCAATCGTTTGGTTAAAGCAGCACCGATGGCCACACTCATACCCTGGCCAAGCGAACCCGTGGCAATGCGGACGCCCGGCAAATGTTCATGGGTAGCGGGGTGACCCTGCAATCTTGAATTGATCTTGCGGAAGGTGGCGAGTTCTTTTAAATCAAAATAACCGGCACGGGCAAGAGTAGCGTAGAAAACAGGTGAAATATGACCATTGGAAAGAATGAACAAATCTTCGTTAGCAGCATCCATATGAAATGACGGATCATGCTTCATTACTTTGAAATACAACGCAGTAAAAAACTCAGTGCAACCCAATGATCCGCCCGGATGACCACTGTTGGCTCCATGCACCATTCGCACGATATCACGTCTTATCTGCGCGGCAATCATTCGAAGATTATCCATAATAAAATAGGTTGATATTAAACTTTTTGTATCTTGGTGATTCAAATCCAGGTTGCGCAGCAAATGTGCAACCTTTTTAAATACAAAATCCATCCGGATTAATCTACTTGCCCACAAATTCAAACTGTCCTGTGTTTGCAGAAATTTAATACATAAAGTATTAAAAATGTTAGCCCAATGAAAGAACTGAGAGGGTTTAAACCTATTTTTGTATCGTATTAAAACTGCTTAGATGCTCGATGCTTTGTTGACCGCTTCTGTGGCATTTATTGTTACCTTTTTAGCCATTCCTGTTATTCTACAGGTTGCTGAACAAAAGAAGCTTTACGATGTACCGGATGAGCGAAAGGTGCACACCCGCCTTGTGACTTCTCTGGGGGGTGTGGGTATCTTTGGCGGATTCCTGCTGGCGGCACTTCTTTCGATACAAGTATACCAGAACCCTGAATTCCAGTATTTTTTTGCTGCGGCCCTTGTTATTTTCTTCCTGGGGCTGAAGGATGATCTGATGATCTTATCGGCAACAAAAAAATTCATTGGCCAGATCATAGCCGCCTCCATTTTGATCCACCTTGGCGGGATCCGGCTTGACAGTATGCACGGTTTATTGGGATTTAACCAGGTCCCCGAAGCTTTTGGCCTGGCACTGTCCTATCTCACCATTATCGTAGTCATTAATTCTTTTAACCTGATCGACGGGATCGACGGGTTGGCCAGCAGCCTGGGCATCCTTACCACGGTGATCTTTGGAGCCTATTTCTTTTCGACAGGTTACCAGGCCTATGCTTTACTGTCGTTCTCCCTGGCGGGAAGCCTGGTCGCATTCATGATCTTTAATCATCATCCCGCAAAAATATTTATGGGTGACTCCGGCTCACTGATGATCGGGCTGGTGAATGCCATTCTGGTCATTAAATTCATCAATGTGGCAGATGCCCCCAATGTGGCGATACAGATCCCGGCGGCTGTCGCCATTGGTTTTGCCATACTGATCGTGCCGTTACTTGATACCCTCCGTGTGTTCAGTATCCGTATTTTCAAAGGTCGTTCACCCTTTACTCCTGATCGCAACCATGTTCACCATTTATTGCTCGACAGGGGCCTGGGGCATGCCGCCGTAACCTTTACCTGCGTAAGTATCAATATCGGGTTCATGCTCCTTGCCTGGTTTGCCCGGTCACTCGGTCCCAACTACCTGATGCTGGTCATGCTGACCCTTTCATTCACCGGAGTTGGAATATTGTATTATCGTAAACCCCGCCGCAGCACCATGGTGGTTGCCAAGCAGGTCAATGAAAATGCCAGGCTTAAAACTACTTCGAAAGTGGTTACATTGACAGCAGAAACTGTCGCTGCCGAAGAAAACTGATTTTTCATTTTTTTTAATAGCCGGGAGAGAATGAATGCCTTCTCCCGGCATTTTTTTTTGATTCAACTGTTTCATTAGCTTTGCCTTCCGCCATCCCGGTACCCGGGCCAGTGTTACCGTAGCGAAACATCAAACAATACTACTATGGCAGAAGATGTTGCATCAATAATCTCTGTGGCAGATGACCACATGAAGAAGGCCATTAATCATCTTGAAGCTGAATTGGTAAAAATAAGGGCTGGGAAAGCCACTCCCCAGATATTGGATGGTATCGTGGTGGATTACTATGGTTCCCCGATGCCGATTAACCAGGTGGCCACTGTCAGTGTGATGGACGCCCGCACCCTCAGTGTTCAGCCCTGGGAAAAAAACATGCTGCAACCCATCGAAAGGGCGATCATTGCCGCCAATATCGGCATCAACCCCCAAAATGATGGTAACCTGATCCGGCTTTTTTTACCGGCACTTACCGAGGAAAGAAGAAAAGAGCTGGTAAAAAGATGTCACACAGAGGGAGAACATTCCAAAGTAGCGATCCGCAATATCCGACGCGACGCTATTGAGCATATAAAAAGGCTAGAAAAAAACGGCCTTAGCAAAGACGCCGCCAAAGATGCGGAAACCGATGTACAACAGGTGACAGATAAATATACCCTGGCCGTGGAGAAACATCTTACCGCGAAAGAGAAAGAGATCATGTCCGTGTAGGCCGGGAATTAGAAATCGGGAATCGGTTACCATTTCAAATTACAAATTCACCACTTCCTTCTCCTCCCGCCGGTTGGCCAGGTACACACCCAGCAATATAATGCCAAGGCAAAAGATTTCAACCAGGGTGATCTTTTCTCCATCCACGAAACCCCAGCCCAACGCAATAAAAGGAATACCATAAGTGACAAGCGAAGCAAACAAACCGCCCGCTTTTTGTACCAACATATAAAATAAAGCGGTGGCGATGGCAGTACCCATCACGCCGAGACCTACAGAAGCCCCAATCGATCTTTGTACGATCGGGTCACTGAAATCGAGATGAAGAAAACCCTGTTGCCATAGAACAATACCCGTTGGAATGACCATGAATGCCAGCGACACGGTGGCCACATGAACGGGGTTCACTGTTTTCAGGTAATGACTCACCATATTTACATTGATACCGTATAAAGAAGTGGCGAGGAGGATCAGTAAGGTATAGCCAAGGTTGTTAAAACTGATATTTTTTTCGCCCGCCAGCGCCGGGGTGATCGTCAGCAATACCAGGCCCAGGAAACCCGTCATCACTCCGATGATTTTCCCGGTGCTGATCCGGTCTTTGAAAAAAAGGATACCGATCAGGACTACCCAGATGGGCGTCAGTGAATTCAGGATACCACCCAGTGAAGCATCCAGCCGGAGCAGGGCAGCGGCAAATAAAAAAGCAGGCAAGAGGTTACCAAAAACAGCGCTCAGTATCACCGGCCCCATTTTTTGTTTCGGGATCTTTTTAAAATGAAAAAAAGAAAATGGAAGAAAGACAAGTCCCGCAGAGAATATTCTGAGGGCGGCGATCTGGGAAGCTGTCAACCCGGTGCTGTCTTTCATGAGCTTGAATGAGCTGCCCCAGATCAAACAGAGGATGACAAATATAACCCAGCCGGTAAAGCGATTGTTCATGATCAAAAGCAGCAAAGGTCATAAAAGCCGGTCAGACCCCGGTATTTTTTTGTGAAATAGTATATTGTGGTATGATTTTTATTTATGGGTAAGATCAAATTGGATGAGATCTCTGCCAGGGCTCCCGGGGACATTGATAAAAAGGAAATAAAAGAAAAGACGGAGAAGATCATTGCAGAGCTGGATGAATTGCAAAACCTGTTATTTGCTGAAAGCAAACATTCGGTGTTGCTGGTCATACAGGGTATGGATGCCAGCGGGAAGGACGGAGTCGTTAGGCGTGTTATGACAAGTATGAACCCGCAGGGTGTGACGGTCAAGTCATATAAAACACCGACGCCAGAAGAACTCTCGCATGATTTTTTATGGAGGATCCACGCTCATACGCCACCCAAAGGCATGATCCAGGTATTCAATCGGTCCTATTATGAGGATATCCTGATCACCCGGGTGCATAAATGGTGCGATGATGAAACCGCCGAAAAAAGAATGGTCGCCATCAATGACTTTGAAAAACTGCTGCAGGAGCATAATGATACCCATATTTTGAAATTTTACCTGCATATATCTCCCGAAGAACAGCAGGAAAGATTAAAGGAAAGGATGCAAGACCCTGCCAAGATGTGGAAATACAATGAAAAAGACTATGCAGAAGCCAAATTGTGGGATCTGTATATGCAAATGTACGAGGACTGCTTCCAGCAATGTGATCATCCGCCCTGGATCATCGTGCCTTCTGACCAAAACTGGTATAAAGAATATATAGTGGCTTCCCGGTTGCATGCATTACTAAAGGGACTGGACATGCGTTACCCGGGATTAAAAAAATGATTTTATAAAAGTCCGTTTCTCACCTCATCATTAAAAAATCAATTTTATGGGAATGCTTAAAGAATTCAAACAATTTGCCGTGAAAGGCAATGTAGTCGATCTGGCCGTTGCCGTAGTGATTGGGGGCGCATTCGGTGCCATTGTGACGGCTATGGTGGATAAGATCCTGATGCCGATCATCGGGTCCCTGATCGGAAAAAGTTTCGAAAGCCTGACGGTCAATGTCAATGGCGTGGCGATCCAGTACGGGGCCTTTATCCAGGCCATTATCAATTTCCTGCTGATCGCTTTCTTTCTTTTTATCATGATAAAAGCAATTAACGCCACAAAGAAAAAAGAGACGGCCGCCCAGGCTGCACCACCCGAAGACATTGTTTTACTGCGTGAAATAAGGGATGCATTGAAGAAATAAAGGTGGAAAAGCTGCTTTCGCCCTAAAGCAGCTTTCTCTTAATTTTGTAAAGTCCTGCGACAAACGAAACGAATTACGGATGTTGCAAAGCAAAGCCCACAAAATAAATGAACAACTATTAAAAATAATCTCAACTGATGAATGGCCTGATGACTAAGATAATTACGATACTGGCACTTGTACTGACACTTGTGTTCCTGCCGCTTCTGATGCTGTGGTTTTTTGTGATGTCGTTTTTAAAACCGATTGAGAATGAGCATAACTTATTTAATAACAAATAACAATGGCAAGTCAATACATGGCATTTATTTGGAATAGCAATTCTTTATTTATCGGCAGAACCGATACGAATAATAATATTACTGTCCAAAATAGTCAGGAGAACCGCAGGATTTTATCCTATTTTAATAAAAGTCAGTGCAAAATTCATCTTACCAGATAAAACTACCCCAGTTCGAAGGTCCCTTCGATCTTTTGCTTTTCTTCATTGAGCGGGACGAGCTGGATATTTACAATATCCCGATCACGAAGATCATCAACGATTTCCTTGATTATATTCACCAGAGCGGGGAATTGAACATTGAATTGAGCAGCGAATTCATTCTTTTTATTTCCACCCTGATGCGGATCAAGGCAAAAATGCTGCTGCCGCGCAAAGAACTGGATGCAGAAGGTAACGAGATCGATCCCCGGCAGGAACTGGTGAACAAGATACTGGAATATAAGAGATTCAAGGAAGCATCGGCCCAGATGGCCGAGATGGAAGCCCTGCGGATGCTGATGATCAAAAGAGGCAATATCCAGCAGGAACTGGCGCAAATAGGGGAAGAGGAAAGCGAAGGAACGGAGATACAAAGTGTCACCCTGTTCAAACTGTTGAGAGCCTTTGAAAGGGCGATGCAGAAATACAGCGACCGGATCAACAAACCGGTGCATACCGTGGTACAGTATAACTATACCATGGAAGGCAGTCGCGACCAGATGTTGAGCATGGCGCAGGAACAACGGTCGTTGTCGTTCGAAAAAATATTTGATGACTGTGAAAACCGGGTACACGCGATTTTCATTTTCGTATCGCTGCTGGAACTGGTGCAACAAAAATTTTTAAAGATCATGATCGGGGAGGGGAAGAATAATTTTATGATTGAATACAATGAACCGGAGAACAGGTTGGCGGAGATGGAGGATCAGTAGACAGTCGGCAGTATTCAGTTGGCAGTATTCAGTCGGAAGAAAAGAGAAGTAAATTGTTAACCATTAAAGATATTATATGAAACGATCAGCTACAGCGAACTGGAAAGGTTCGGGGAAAGAAGGAAAAGGAACGGTGACCGCAGACAGCGGAATTTTCGCAAACACACCGATCTCCTGGAGAACAAGATTCCAGGATGTGGAAGGAACAAGCCCGGAGGAATTAGCAGCGGCGGCACATGCGGGATGCTATTCCATGAAATTAAGTTTTGTATTAGTAGCGGCGGGATTCACACCCGATAATATTGATACAAGATGTACGATCACGATTGAGAATGGAACGATCACGGAAAGCCATCTTGATGTGAAAGTGACAGTGCGGGGAATCGACGATTCCAAATTCAGGGAATGTGTTGAAGAGGCGAAGAAAACCTGCCCGATCAGTAAATTGTACAATACAAACATCACGGCAACGGCGAATCTTGAGCAAACGGTGAATGCCTGATGGCAACGCTCAATTTATTTTCTTCAAATTCCATTCATAAATCGTAACGGTACTGCTGCCATTGGCATCTGGACCATCAACTGTTCTAATACGACCTTCGAGCAGGTTAGGGTTTGGTCCAAGTTTCTGATGGTCGATTACAATTGCAGTTTGATCGGTGAGCCCATAGGAATCTGTTTTCCCATAGCGATCTGTTTTGGTACCATAGCATCCCGGTATGCCCACAGTAATACCGTATTCTTTTTTTTCTTCATCAATTCCAAGCTCCAATTCTGTTTTATCATTTGTTGCACAGCGGGATTTGTCACCGTCGGTGTTTTCAAAAATTGATGAGTCAAGTCCGTTTCCGGCGTTGTTAGTGATCTTACCAATCATCCACCAATCAGAGCGAATAATTTTGGGCCCCGTTCTTTTCTCATAAAATGCAACGGTACCGCTCCATTTATCCTCCGCAGCGATTAATGAAGATTTTTTTTTGAAACCATAGAATACTAAAACGATAAATAAGATCGCAACTATTTTGTTCCTGGTCATAAAACAGTTTTTTATTTATCGATCATCGCCTGCAATTTTTCAATCGGAAAATTATCTTTCACGGTTTTCAGGGCGTCATTCTTTAATGTAGCCCACGTAGATTCTTCCTGAAAAGTCAGTACAAAGAATTGGGGTACCCATTTCGGCAGATCTTTACGGAAATAATTTGGATTTTCTGTAATGAGCATATTGCCTCCCTGTTCTTCAGTTGTGAAAACAGGTCGCTCACTCATCATTTCGATGCCACCAGCAATGATCGCGGGAGATTCAAGCATTCCGTTCTTCGTTGATCTTTCTAATTCATCCTGGTATTTTTTGATATCATCATTTTTATTTTTCCGGATAATGTTTTTCTTTTTTTCCAATTCCTGTTGGTCGGTTGTGTAGGTGTCGAGATAATATCGTAATGGACCGGGATTGCCAGGATATTTCTTTTTATATTCTTCAATGGTTTTATTTTTTACTGCCTCCTGTTCTTCAACTGAACGAACCGGTGTTTTATCTAAGTCCGCAATTTGATCCTCATAGAATTTTGTGATGTAGGGAAAGGCAAGCTCAAGATATTGTTTTCTTGTCACGGGTATGTAGGGCAACATTCCATCGCGGTGTAAGAGAACATACGTTTTAGCGCTGCCTTGATAAGATATATAATATAAGGTGTATCCCTTCCACTGTGCTCTTACCGCAGGCATCATTTGTATTATTCTTCCATCAATATTCAAGGGAACTTCACCAGCTAAAAAAGTGAGTTTGTTTGCGTAAACAAATAATACTTCCACCTCTTCGCTCGGAAGGCCCCGTATCATTTTATGATTGTCATTATACACACAACCATACTTACCAAAAAAAGCTTCGTACCAGTAGAGTATAACCGGAATGCCATTGATCCGGCTTTCCATCGTGTTCCCATTTGCTAAATGTTCAAGTTTTACCTGGTATGCAAACTGTTCGTCTGATGTATGCCAGGAATGAGCCGCGTCAAATCCAAGAGGAGAGGGATAAATATCAAATACGAATTGATGTATTTTATTTACACGATTAAAAATTTCTTGTTGTTGCTGTTTCGAAATATTTGCATTTAGTCCGGCACCATAGTCTAACCATCGGCCGTGAACGTTCTGCACGAATTCGTCGGTGCAGGGAGTGGTCATTTTGATCACTCCCTCATTTTGTGCAAACGAGAGCAGAGGAAGAAAAACAATAATGAGTATGATGATTTGTTTTTTCATCTATTCATATTTATCAGAGAGGCTCGAGAACAACTTTTAATTGAATAAGACCACTATTAATTTTTATAACATTAAGTTCTCTCTGACCGGTATCCGTCTTGGCATTGATGAGAAACTGGCTGCCATTTTGTGCATCAAACAAGATGACTGCATTGCTGAATCTTGTGGCTTGCGCCGCATTTTTCTGAAGATTATGCTGAATTCCATTCATTTTGTACTTGACTTGCATTTCATCGAGCTTTGCATACCCCGTGGGATTATCTACAGTTGCCTGGTTTTGTATTGTCATCATTTGACCACTGATATCAAAAATTTCACCCTGCTTCGCCTGAAGGTCTGATAAAGAAACCAAAATTTCATCCAGATATCCCAGCAGATCTACTGTATAGGAATTGTTTACGTCAAATCCAGTAAGATCTTCTTGCTTATAGCGAATAACATCCAGCAAAGCGGAATCACTACCGCTATTGGGGCAGAAACTTATTTTGAATAATGGAAAGTTCATTTCTAAATCCGGAGGACCGGAATATGGATAGGTGACCCACACTCTATCCCTCAGCACTTGTTTGGTCCCTCCATTTACTTTCAAAGGAATTTTGAAGAGCGTTTCCTGTTGAAAGAGTGCGGGATCTCCGTAATCAGGATCATATTTATAGAGTTGCCATTTACAATCGGTAGTTCTGCCTAAGCTTACATATATCTTTTGTGCCGTTGATAAATGGCCATTTGCTTTTAAGTTCGGTTTACCTTCTTCCGGTTCGTATTGAATATCAAAATCGATATTTAAAGTGAGAGCAAAGTGATTCAGTTTTTCAACTTTTTCTATCCAATCCCATTCATTCTCATTGGCATCGACGGCACCTAACAATTCCATAGTTCTAAAATGACCTAATAACAGGGCATAATTAAAAACAACATTGTAATCATTTGCGGCAATTCTTTGATCAAAAAAGTCCTCAAAAACTCTTTCCTTTAACAGGTCAGCTGGTTCTTCCAGTCCTGATCCGTGACTTTCATCTACAGCTCCAAGAAGCTCTAGTTGTCTTTCTAAACTAAGAATACATTGTATTACAATTTCCTGATGGTAAACATCCCTTCCATATCGCTGTTCGAGGAGAGCAACTTTTTGTTTCCATCGTTTAAAACCTAAATCCATTGCTTTATCAATGTCTTCCTCAAGACCTGGAACAGATTCGTTAATATCGAAATCCGGACCGGCTAATAATGCGAATTGTCGCTGAATGCTAAGTCCTGTGGAAATTAATATCGTTTCATATTCGTTGAATTTTTCACTCCAGGTAGCCGCAGCTCTATAATACTTTCCCTGGAGTGATGTGTCACAGTAATAACAAAGATCAAATTCATGTTTAGGCGGAACAGGGAAATCAAGGGGGGGTGGATTGTTCATCATATTACGGAGTTCTTGTTGCTTTTGCCTGGCCCACGCTCCAAGATCGAAACTATCCACTGCATTAAATTCGCTTGTATAGAAAGGCCCACTTGTTGTTTCCCGAAACGATGACATGTTCATCGTTAATAATGCAGTGCCTGTTCCAGGAAGTTGAACCGTATTATCCGCTAACTTATTAAACTCCTGTTCAATTAAATCAAATTCCCGCATTGTCATCATCACGAGAGGATAATCAAAAAAACTATTCTTTTGTGCTGACTCTTTATTTACATAATTGTTTGTCCATTGCCGGGATTTTTTCAAATTGGCGATGATCTTTAAGGTATTGGTATCTTTTTTATCATTGTATTGTACCAATACCTGGTTATTTTGACGATCATATCGTACTACTCTTCCCTTAATAGTGATCAATGTGTTCTTATCAATTTTTTTTCCCCGATACCAAAGAAGTCTATCTTTTGCCTGTGCTTCTGTAGGTGTTACTACCGGTTGAGTAAAGAATCTTATGTACGGAGATTTATAAGGTGCGACAGTATTAGTAGTCACAATTGTTTCAAGCGGTTTCTTATTATTTGCCACGGCAGCATTGTCGATCACGCCGAGCATTTTCTTCAATGTTGCCAGGGTTTTTTCCATTTCTTTTATCGACTCGGGATCTTCATTGTTCTTTTTTGCATCAGCAATTTGATTTTCTAGGTCAGTTATCTGCTGTTGCGCTTCATTCTTTGCCTGCTTCATTTGCGACTGGACCTGTTTTTGAGAAGGTACCCGATCATCTTGCGACAAGGCACTAAGAGACGCTATCAATATGAATGTTAAAACAAAAAATCGCATCGTTAATTGTTTATATTTTTATAAACTCAACTCTTCTATTATTTGCTTTGCCAGCCGGAGTAGTATTGTTATCTATCGGTTCGCTCTCACCTTTACCATCGGTTTCCATCCTGTTCTCCTCAATACCAAATTCTTTTACCAATGCATCTTTTACTGCGGCTGCACGTTTTTTTGAGAGATCAAGATTGGCCGCATCACTTCCATCGGAATCTGTATGACCGACAATTTTTACTTTGAGATCAGGATTTTCTTTCAGCACCGTTGCCATTTCTTTCAATGTACCATAGGACTCAGGTTTAATGGTGGCGCTGTTCACATCAAATAAAATTCCATGCGTGACCCATTTATTTTGCTCGAGGATTTTTTTGCGTGTATCAGGTGCACCAACAGCGAGACGTAAATTGTTCATATAATAATTCCAATTACCCTTCGCTTCAATAACAAGAATAAATGAATTGAGCTTTGCCTCCAGATCGATCGCTTTGGGCACATCCCAGGTTTTTGTTTCATTCAAATAGATCCGAAATCTTTCTTTTTGTCTCCACATGGCAACATGCACAGGCTTTGTGAGATCAGAGAATGCATTGATCTGCACTCCAGGCGTGTGTTCAATGTCACCATTTTTTTTCTTGTAATAGTCGCTCATCGCCACGCCACTTTCTCCCGGAGTTAATAGCGTTAAGAAAAAATAATTTTTCGAATCTCTCCAATCCTGTGGTTTATCGCGAGTAGTTAATTCCGCAAGAACGGGTAGTATGCCCCAGGAGCCTGATGGCTTGTCAACCATGAGGTCAAACTCAAGTGTGCAATCGGGTGGAATCGAATCAATGAAATCCGGCATGAACACACCTTTCTCCGTCATTTTGATCCAGTGACCCGGCTGACCTTCTATCGTCACTGTTTCGCAGGATGAATTCGTATTCCATTTTGCAGGAAGATCTCCAATAGCATCCTGCATGAAATCTTCAAACACAACAATTTTTTCTCCGGGCACAAAATCATATTTGCTATTGGCCTTAAATGAGGTAGGTTGATTTGTGTCGCTGGTCGGATTAGTCGTTGTGTCCTTTACCTGGGTATTCTTTTTTTGATCACTTTTGTCTTTCTTTTCATTCTTTCCATTTTTTTCACTCTCTGTATCCCCAATGGGTTTTTCAATTCTGTTATTCGTTTTTTGTTTAACCTTATCCGATAATTTTTTTAAGATTTGTCCTTGAGAAAAACTTCCACTAAAAAGCAGGAATGAAATCAAAAATATCTTATTCATAATACACACTTGAAATTAAAAATTCTGTGACTTAGCTTTAGGGAAGGTAGAACACAGCTAAAAACGAGTCAATAGAATGAAAGTTATAGGGGGACAGTAGGCAGAGGGCATTAACTAACAGGTAAGCCAGATTATTTCTTTCCAAATGCTTTGTTGATGGCTTCGGTACGGTTCTGTACGTGAAGTTTTTCGTAGATATGATGAATATGCTGACGGACGGTGCTGATA
>CAYSIU010000009.1:0-18629 GCA_964431095.1 uncultured Chitinophaga sp.
ATCTCCCAGGTCATACACCCGGCAGCTGCCATTTTTCCAGATCAGTTGATCCTGGTAATTGCTCATGACGATAAAAGCAGATCCTTCCCGGGTCCCTTCCTGAGAAGAATAGGAACCATTAAGCAGGGAATAACAGAGGCGCCTTCCTTTTTCAATCTTATAAAAAGAAGTGATGCCTTTTGCCAGCATTTCATCCACCCAGGGTGCCACTTTATAACCTGCCGCTTTCATGGCTTCCATTGTCCGGGCCACACCCAGCACATCCCAGCTCTCAAAGGCACCGATCTCCCAGCCAAACCCGGCCATCATCGCATCATCTACCCGGTAGAGTTCATCGCTGATCTCGGGTATGCGGTGTGATATATAAGAGAACAATCCATAATGAAAATGCCGGTAAAATTCTCCTGCTTTATCCTGACCTGCTACCAGCATCTTCAAACGGGAATAAAGATCGTCGATCGTTTTTGCAGCTTCAATCGTTCCAAATTTTGCTTTGATACGGGGTTTGTATTCCTGGGTTTTCAGATCGAGGGAGAAATTTTCTTTCTCACCCTTAGAGGTAGCCGCAATTTTTTTGAAAAATCCCTGCCCGGTTTTGTCGCCGAGCCGGTTATTCTCTATCATTTTATTCAACCAGGCCGGGATCAAAAATGTTTCCCTGGCTTCATCTCCGGGGCAATTATCATAAACACCCTTTGCCACTTTTACCAGGGTGTCAATGCCAACTACATCCGCTGTGCGGAAAGTGGCTGATTTCGGGCGACCAATTATTGGCCCCGTAAGGGCATCCACCTCATCGATCGTCAACCCGAATTTATCCAGCAAACCGAAAATGGCCATGATACCATATACACCGATCCGGTTGGCAATAAAAGCAGGGGTATCCTTACACAAAACAGTTGTTTTGCCCAGGTACAGGTCGCCATAGTGCAGCAGGAAATCAATAACGGCCGGATCGGTATCAGGACCAGGAATGATCTCGAGCAATCTCAGGTACCGGGGTGGATTAAAAAAATGAGTCCCGCAAAAATGTTTTTTGAAATCATCGGTTCTTCCCTCTGCCATCATATGAATAGGAATACCGGATGTGTTGGAAGTAATGAGTGTCCCCGGTCTCCGATATTTCTCCACTTCCCCGAATATTTTTTGTTTGATATCGAGCCGCTCCACTACAACCTCGATCACCCAGTCGCAACCGGCGATATCTTTCATATTATCTTCGAAATTGCCCGTGCTGATCTTTTTCACTACGTCTTTATAATAAACAGGAGAGGGGTTACTTTTAATAGCAGCGGCCAGGGCATCATTCACGAGTTTGTTCCGATCTGCTTTTTTTGCATTTGCCGGAACTTCGCCAGTCACCATATCGAGCAACAATACTTCCGTACCGATGCCCGCAAAATGACAAGCGATCCTTGAGCCCATGACACCGCTGCCCAAAACAGCCACCTTCTTAATGATACGTTTCATCTTTTAAAGTCCCCCGTTGCTTGTAACATGTCGCCGTGAATGCAATAGGTTTACTTGATTATGATCAATCGAACCAGATAGTTAGTTATGCAACTATTTCCGGATCGAAGATAAGATTTTTGTTATCGTGATGGCCATTAAAAAATTGATCTTAACGGGTTATAACCTTTCATTCCCAGGCGTATGCGTAGGAATTATGAATGATGGAATCTGTTTCCTGCACTTTACTATTTACCGGAAAAAAAGGACTTCTACTCGGAAGGCAAACCTGTAGAACTTCTATTTATCCTGTTGTTTTGTGCAATTTGCCGCCTCCGGCCAGCGTTAATAAGTGCGGAACCAATATCTATTAAGCAACCGAATGCCTTAAGGTCCGGGCATACAGATTATTTATCTGTTATCCACAAGAATCTTCTGACAAAGGACAGCATGCTGTTGCAACATCATGCTGTTATCCAGACTGATCTCCAGTTCAACATTACAGGATGGAATAAGACGGCAGAAACACTGCATGGGCAATCAGGCATGATGGGTAAAAATCTTTTCAGCCTGGTAAATATTGATTTCATTAATAGCAGTAGAGGAGAATTAATTGCATCGATCTGTGACAATGGTTTCTGGAGCGGCGAACTTGTTTTCCATCATGTGAATGGTCAACGGATTTATTTCCGTGCAACAGCCACTTCATTTATTGACCAGGCCGGGAAACCATTAGCTGTTATGATCATTGGCCATATCATTAACGACATTAAACATAAAGAGCGGCAACTTGAAGCGATTGAGGAAAAATATGAAGTGATGATCAGTACACTCCCCGTGGGAGTGATGATGATCCATGCAGATGGTACGATCGCCACCTGCAATAAGCGGGGAGCCGAGATACTCGGGCTTACCATGGAGCAGGTGCTCGGGAAAGCAGTGGACAGCAACGCATGGAATGCAATAAAACCGGATGGCAGCCTCTTCCCGGTCAACCAGTTCCCGGCGATTGTCAGCCTGCAGACCGGGTTTCCGCAACGCAATGTGATTATGGGGTTGGAACAACCCGGGGGAATGTTGGTTTGGCTCTCAGTGAACTCCGAAGCCCTGATAAAGCCTGGTGAATTTGAGCCTTATGCCGTCGTCGTTTCATTTTCGGATATCAGCAATTTCATGATGACAGAGAAAGAGCTGAAGAAAAGCAATGAAAGATTTTATTATGTGACCAAGGTAACTTCCGATGCCATCTGGGATCTTGATCTAACGACCAATGAGATTTACCGGAGCGGCGCATTCAGCCGGCTTTCCGGATATTCGACAGAAGAGATCGGCGCCAACCTCAGGTGGTGGTTTAATAAAATACACCCTGAAGACCAGGAAAGAGTGAAACGGAAACTGGATGAAGAATTGTCGCAGGGCAATACCCGGTGGGAAGATGAATACCGTTTCGAATATGCCGACGGTTCTTACAAAGTGTTGAACGATTCCGGGATCATCCTGTACAAGGAAGGGAAACCGGTCCGTATATTGGGCGCCATCCGCGATGTAACAGAAGAAAAAGAACTAAGAAAACAGTTGATCGATGAACAGGCGGCAAAACAAAAAGCGATCACGCAGGCGGCGATCCAGGCGCAGGAAGAGGAAAAGACCAAGATCAGCCGGGAACTCCACGACAATGTTAACCAGATATTGATGAGCGCCAAATTATACATGGATACCGCCAAACGGGTGCCCACGGATGCAGCCCTCCTGCTGGATAAAGCAGTCGAATACCAACTGCTGGCATTGCATGAAATAAGGAAAATATCCCGCTCACTCAGCACCCCCGGCATCGCCACAACAGGTTTACAGGACAGTATCAGCGACATTGTATATAATCTCAGGGCCCTCCAACACCTCGAAGTAGAATTTTTATTTGATAAATCACTCGAACAACAATTACAGGAGGATGAAAAACTGACCCTTTACAGGGTGATACAGGAACAAACAAGTAATATCATTAAATACGCCGAAGCCACCCGGGTTTCTATCGAAGTGGCACTTTGCGATCAAACAGTGAAGCTGGCTATATTGGATAATGGAAAAGGTTTTGATTCGGCCGTGGGCAGCAAGGGCATCGGAATGATCAACATGAATAGCCGCGCAACGGCTCATAACGGTAGCCTGCTGGTCATTTCCGCACCGGGTGAAGGCTGCAAAATAGAACTGAGCTTTCCATTATCATAGGCATAAAAACAATCATTTCGTCGACGGCCAGCTGCATTCCCCGGCCAGTCTATTCCCCCACCATGACAAATGCACCCCAGAAATAAGGGTATGTATATTTCTGTTGAATGGTCTTTTGGGCAAACACGAATGCAGCTGCTTTATCTTTTGTTTTCAGGTACTGTTGGTAAAAAGCGATCATAAAATCTTTGGTGGCGTTGTCATCCACTTTCCAGAGACTGGTCATGATGCTGCCGGCTCCGGCCGCCCGGAAAGCACGTTGAAGGCCATACACCCCTTCACCCGCATCCAGGTAACCCAATGTGGTTTCACAGGCAGACAGGATCACCAACGAAGTATTTTGCAGGTCCAGGTTCTCTGCCTCATAAGCAGTAAGGATACCATCGTACGTATTGGGGTATTCATCGCTGCTGTAGTAATTCACAACCCCCGCAAGCAGTAAACCTGAATTGACCATTGCATTGAACACCCGGTATCCTTCCGTGGCATTTTCCCCGGCACCGGACCAATAACCATGCGTGGCAATGTGGAGCACGGACGGGCTATGCAGCTTATACATTTTGTCTTCCGTGGCCTCTTCTTTCAGGTAATAACTCACAGCCACTTTATGCTGGTCCATTTCTTTTTTGATCGTCATGATCTCTTCTTCCGTGCCCGGCAGGTCAGGAATGTTCTCACCCCTGAAAGTGCGTACAAAGGATCTTGTATTTTCGTCCGTAACAGCGACGGGAGCTACCCTGGAGGTTATTTTGTACGCAGGTCGCCCGAAGAGCACCGCAGTGCGTATATCCTTTGCCGTTACTACGGTTGCAATATCTCCGGTAGAGGTAGTAGCATGGATTTCCATTTCATCCAGCACGAATTGTTTGCTGACCGGGTTCTTCAGGGTGGATATATTGATGAGATGATAAATACCGTCCGGGGAAAAATAGACTTTTTTAATACCGGTCAGTTTTTCAGCGATCGCTTTCCAGAAATGATTGTAGGATTCCAGGTCATCGACCTTAGATTTGATATTGGTTTTATACAATTTATAATATTTATTATCCAGGTCGGCGGCTGCATCCGGTAAGTAAACCACTTCCGGGTTCCGGCTGCTTTGCGTGATGATGTAAGCAGCATAATAGGCCGTATCGGAGTAATACACCTGGTCGCGCCATTGAAAACGGATCATTTCCACGGCCGCCTCCCCTTCTTTTAGTTTGTTTTTTACGTCCTTCCAGTCCGGCGGAGTGATGGTCAGCAGTTTTTTGAAATCCTTCGCTTTGGCCGCCAGCTCATTTTCAAGGCGGTTCACTTCCTCCTGCTGTTGTTTCAGTTTTTCCTGGTTGATTTTGACCAGTGTGTCGACACTGGAAGGATCATCGGTTTTCATATACTGGCGGATAAGCTGCTCTTTTTTATCGATCCATTCATTATAAAGCCTGATGACAGCAGGGTCATTGGTCTTCAGGAATGCTTCTTTTCTTTTTTGGGTTCCTTTCAAAGAGATCGACTTTGTAAAAAGAAGATTATCATACGCCTGTTCGGCCAGTGAAGGATAAAGAGAAGGTTGTTTTTCTCTTGCGATCCTGACAAAACTGTGAAAATTTTCATACCCCTCTTTCAGCCGGGCATTGTAGTAGGTAACAAATGCTTTTTCTCCAAAAGTGAAAATGATATCATTGATCCATCCCGTATTCAGGTTAAAGAGTTCTGCATAGGTTTTGCGTGCTTCCTCGAATTTTTTATCCCGCGTACTGAACCATGCATAATTGGCAAAAGGGGTGGTGGACTCACGGAAATTCCGGGTCACCCGGATCTGCTGCAATATGGGCTGGAACTGGGCCGGGTAATCGGCACTGCCCAGGAAACCCAGCTGCGTTGCCTTCATGAAGTTGATGCTGATATCAGCATACTGGCTGTAACTGTTGTAGTGATCCTGTGTTTCCTTTATGAAAAAAGAAGCCGGTTTGGGTAATAAAGATTGCTTCCCCCGTTTCATAAGAAAAACAGGATACATGGAAATGGGATAGTAATGACTGTTGGGATAGGTTTTATTGTAACAATTTACCCAGATATAATTCGCCGAGTCACGGCTTTTCCATAGTCTCCCGGCTTCGGAATAATCCCGGAGCATTTCTTTTCCAAACGCGGCATTGGTCAACCGGATCCCCGGGTAGGGGTCGCAGGGGTTGGTATTGTTCTTGTGCCAGAGTGCGGAAAGATAATCAAAGTTCTTTTCGGTGGTTTGTACGTATGACTGGTAATCGCCGATGGATAGATAATAAACGACCCTGGCCGAGAGGGCTTCGGCTTTGTAGGAGTCTTTGAAATAGGCACTGGCCGTTTCCGAAAGTTTTTCCATTCTCCGGATATATTCCTCAGCTTTCAGGTAATCACCTGTTCGCGCCAGGAAACTGGTATAATACAACCAGGAGTGATATTCTTCTTTTTCATTGCCGACCATCGTAACCGCCTTTTCATAGTTTTCTTTAGCCTTCCCAAAATCTCCGTTTCTTTCAAAGGCATAAGCAATAAACGTATAAGCGGAGAAACTCCTGAAAGAAGGATGCTGATTGATAAATTGCAATGCTTTGTTGGCGTTGTCCAGGTCCTTTGTGCTGAATAGACCGGGATAAAGAACATAATACCAGCGGTTATTTTCATTGCTGGTATCCACTTTCGGAGTGTTGTTGACACCCACCATTGCATTCATTGCCTTGTCGGCTTTTTCGTGGCAAGCTTTGGCAAGGGCCGCATCCGGCGCTGTTTTTTCAAAGATCTGTTCAAGCAGATAATAATTGGCGTAGGTCTGAAGCTCTTTTTTCTTCTCCACCATATTGTACATATCCTTTGCCAGTGCCAGCGCCTTTTTTTTGTCGGAAGCATTGCTGTACACTTCCGTCATTTTCTTTTCAAAATCATCCTGGGTCTGGGCAAGAACCAAAGGGGGAAGTAATAAAAAAAGCAGGCAGGTGAAAAACAGGTTTTTGCAACTGGCCGGATTCATTTCGCTGGTTTAAGGTTTCAGAACAGGCACCGGAAATAAATTTACGCATTCGTGTTGCTAACAAGAAAATCTGTGTGACTTAAAATCATGAATCTTGCGAAAAGTACTTCAGCTTATAACCGAACCGGGGCTGACAGGATTTTCCGGTTTGAGCAACTGTAATTTGCCATCAATGTCTTCCGCGGTCAGTATCATGCCCTGGCTTTCAATGCCTTTCATTTTCCTTGGAGCAAGATTGGTGACCACGATTACCTGTTTGCCGATCATTTCCTCCGCACGATAATGCAGGGCAATCCCGGAGATGATCGTTCTTTTTTCGTTCCCAAGATCCACTTCCAGTTTCAACAGCTTATCTGCTTTCTCTACTTTTTCACAGGCTGTCACGGTACCCGCCTTTAATTCCAGTTTGGCAAAATCATCGTATTGAATTTGGGGTTTGGTGACGATGGGTTGTTTATTTTCCATAGAATTTGTTTCAGGGTTTACTGATCCTTTTTTCAGTTTTTCCATTTGTTCAACGATCTCTGCATCTTCAATTTTACGGAACAGCAATTGCGGCTCCCGTAAGCTATAACCTACACTCAGTAATTTTGTTTTTCCCGCATTTTCCCATTCCAGCATTTTATCCACCACCTTCATCATGTAAAGCATTTTCGCCGCCGTATTGGGCAGGAAAGGGTTGATGAGGATCGCAAGGTTCGCGGTCAGTTGCAGGCAAAGGTGTAATGCGTTATCGATCAATTTTTGGTTTTCAGGACTTATCATTTGCCCTCCTTTTGCGGGATCGTCCGAAACTTTTTTCCAGGGCTCTTTTTTCTGTAGGTACTGGTTGCCCGAGCGGGCCAGGTCAATGACCCTGAACAGGCCGTCCCTGAAATGATAATTTTCCAGGTCGGATTGCAGTTCGGTCTTTGTGCGTTCAATGGCAGCCACCAGCGACCGGTCCGTATCATCCAGTAGTTCTTCATGCAGCTTCGGCACTTTGCCACCACATAATTTATGCATGAGTACAAAGGTCCGGTTCACGAAATTGCCAAAGATGGCCACCAGTTCGCTGTTCACTGCATCCTGGAAACCCTTCCAGGTAAACTCACTATCCTTGGTCTCGGGGGCGATTTGTGTCAGGTAATAGCGAAGCATGTCCACGCATTGACCGCCACCATTCTCTTTTTTTACGAAATCATTGATATAATCCCGCATGTCCAGTTTCCAGTTGCGGCTCGTGCTCATCTTATCGCCTTCGAGGTTCAGGAATTCGTTTGCAGGTACATTGGCGGGTAAAATATTGCCATGTAGCTTCAGCATGACGGGGAAAATGATGCAATGAAAGACAATATTGTCTTTGCCGATAAAGTGCACCAACTGGGTTTCTTTATCCTCCCAATAAGGTCTCCAGTCCCTGTTATGGTCAATGGCCCATTGTTTGGTGGCACTGATATAACCGATCGGGGCATCGAACCAAACATACAACACTTTGCCCGCGCCACCGGCTACAGTGGGAGGTAATTTGATACCCCAATCGAGGTCCCTGGTTACGGCTCTTGACTGCAAACCACCATCGATCCAGCTTTTACACTGACCTACCACCGTGGCTCTCCAGTCATCTTTATGCTGATGCAGGATCCATTCCCGCAGGAAAGATTCATAGTTGCCCAACGGCAGGTACCAGTGTGTTGTTTTTTTCTTGACCGGCTTTTTGCCACTCAGTGTGCTCACCGGGTTAATGAGTTCATCGGGGCTCAACGTCCTTCCGCAATTTTCGCACTGGTCGCCATAGGCACGGTCGCTTCCGCAATTGGGGCAAATCCCTTTTATAAAGCGATCGGCCAAAAAGGTTTTGCTGTCTTCGTCGAAATATTGTTCGGTTTCTTTTGTTTCCATTTTGCCGGCATCATTGAGGCGGGTAAAAAATTCCTGCGCCGTTTCATGGTGAAGGGGTTCACTGGTGCGGTGATAGATATCAAAACTTATATCCAGGTCATCAAAATCCTGTTTCAGTGCTGCATGGTATTTATCAATGATTGCCTGGGGGGTAGTGCCTTCCTTCATAGCCTGTATCGGTATGGCGGTGCCGTGCTCATCGCTGCCGCAAATAAAGATCACGTCTCGTTTTTGCGCCCGCAGGTAACGGACGTAGATATCGGCAGGTATATAGGCACCGGCAAGATGACCTACGTGCTTGAGCCCGTTGGCATAGGGTAGGGCAGAAGTGACCAGGTATCTTTTGGGATTGTTCATGTACAGATCCATTCTTTATGCGGGCAAAAATACCGGATACCCGCCATTGCCCAAAATGCACGAATTCTGATAACTTTAGTGTTTACATTACAGATATGATAAAAATTCCTCCTTATCTGCAGAAGGACGACACTATTGGGATCGTTTGTCCGGGCGGCTATATGTCCGCTGAAAAAGTACAGAATTGCATCACGACGTTGCAGGAATGGGGCTACCGGGTAAAGATCGGCAAGACGGTGGGCAGTGATTCTGTAAATTATTTCTCGGGAACAGATGAAGAAAGACTGGCCGATTTCCAGCAAATGCTCGACGATGATGAGGTAAAAGCAATCTTATGTGCAAGAGGGGGATATGGTATGGGAAGGATTATCGACAGCATCGATTTTAAGAAATTCAAAAAACAACCAAAATGGATCATCGGTTACAGCGACATCACCGTGCTGCATTCCCATCTTTATTCCAATTACTATATTTCATCACTTCACGCACCCATGGCCGGGGCTTTCAATGATGGAGGTGATAAGAATGAATTTGTTTTGTCGCTTAAAAATGCGCTGGAAGGGAAAAAAGCAAAATATACCTGCGCGGTACATGAACTGAACCGGAAAGGAGAAGGGATCGGCGAACTGGTCGGGGGAAATCTTGCGTTACTCACCCATTTACTGGGAACGGATTCTGACATCAAGACAAAGGGACGTATCCTGTTCATAGAAGATACCGGGGAGTACCTTTATAATATCGACCGGATGCTTTACCAGTTGAAACGGAATGGGAAGCTTTCGAAACTGGCGGGACTCATCATCGGTGGGTTCACCGAAACAAAAGATACAGAAAGGCCGTTTGGGCAAACGGCCTATGAAATCATCCAGAACCTGATAAAAGAATATGATTACCCGGTTTGCTTTGATTTTCCCGTGAGCCATACCGACAGGAACTATGCGCTGAAAATAGGAGCGGGGTATAAATTGAAAGTCAGTAAATCCCGGGTCCTGCTTGAAGAGTGATCACTCGAATTTGGGATAAACAATAAACCGGCCGCCGGAATTGATCTTATAATTCGTCACATCCGTCAGCAATTTATCATTAACCGTGATCCTGGAATCCAGGATGATCTTATAATCGGGGTACAGGCAGGAGGAGATATTATAATCCGTTTTCTTCCTGGTGCCCGAGACCGCTGCTTCCAGTGATGCAATATATTCACCGTCTTTTTTTGTGGATACAAGATGAATGATCTGGATACCGGTGCTGTCATTCTTTTTCTTTTCTTCCCGCAGCAGCAGCAGGTCAAAATTGTTGTTGGAGGTGATCTTTCCGGCCAGTGAAAAGGTCCTTTTTTTAAACTTATTGCCCGACGCCGCGGATAATATCGGCATAAACCATTTTTTTACAGAGCCGCTGTCAATTATTATTGTTTCGGCGGGATTGGTATCGAATCGTAAACTGTCCGACAGGTTGATTTCTTTAACGCCGGCTATCAATTCCTGGAAGGTCATCGGCTCCTGCGCCGAAAGTTCCATTCCCGAGATAAGCACACAGATCGAGATGAGCCGTTTCATACTATAAAATTAAAACAGTATGCAATGAATTACAATACCACTTTTATAGTATTTCAGGGAAGCTGGAGCAGGGAGTCCAATTTCCGGGTGGTAACTGCATAGGTGAACAGGTTGTTATGGCTTCCGTTGTTGATGGTAACGAACTCATCACCGCTCTTCAACAAGGGTTTCAACCCGGCGGCATTGGAATATGTGATCACCCGGTCGCGGGTGCCCTGGAAAATAGTAATGGGTGCTGTAACCTGTTGTATATATTGATGCGTGGGTATTTCATAATGGAGCATCCACCTTACGGGGTAAAAAGGCAGGTAATGTCTCACTACGGAAGGAAAATCATAATAAGGTGTTTCAAGGATCAGTCTTTTGCAATCCCTGACAGAAGCCAGCTGCGCGGCTATGCCGGTACCCATGCTTTTCCCGTAAATGATAATGCTGTCGGCGGCAAAACGTTTAATGGCAATTTTATAAACCTGTAACGCCCAGTCGTAGAGTTTTTTTTCCGTTAGTTTGCCGGTACTTTTTCCAAACCCCGGGTAATCGATCATCAGTACCTGGTAGCCCTCCCGCGTAAAATAAGGTATGTACTTAGCATACCAGGAAATGTTTCTTTTATTGCCGTGAAAATAAAGGACCACGCCGCGGGTAGCCGGCCCGGTAGAAGAAAAGTCGACCAGGTTCAATGTATCTTTTTCATTGATCGGGATGCTGATGTCGTTATGCGGCTCGGGAAAATCATAATGGTATTGTCTTTTCAGTGAAACCGGGTGAAAGAGGATCAGGTCCTGGAGAAAATACAACGCCACTCCACCCACAATATAAATGATGGCGATGATTTTAAACCATTTCCAGCATTTTTTTAATATCGTCTTCTTCATTCGAGCGTACCGCCGCCCCGGTGAGGACGGGAATTATAATGGCCGGGCAAAGATGGAAAGAAAAAAGGACATGGGGTCCATGTCCTTTTTTCAGCGGGTGATTGCTAATTAAAAACGGGCGAAATAATTTCTTATCCTGTACGGGGCCGTGTTATTGAGCTGATCGAGCAGGGAACGCATGAGATCGGTTTCGGTTGGGGAAAAATCCCTTCTGCGATTGATGAGTTCTTTATCGGCATCACTCAATGCCCTTTCGTCGCCGGTGAAAGTGGAGAATTCTGTGCACCAGGTATGATCGGCCGGGATATCATCGCTCCAGAGCCACCGGCCATTTTCATCCCTGAGATTGACCTGTAGAAGAGCGTGTGAGTTCATCGTTCTTTTAGTGGTAGTGATCTCAGCATATATGATGCTATATTCTCTCACCACTGAATCGGGACGGAACACCGTTTCCTTTGTTACTATTTGCCTGGATACTTTTCTCGTAGTGCGACTGTCGTGATAACGACCCATGTCTACCGTGGTCAGCCGCAGATCCAGTTCCTGGTCCAGCCGGATGTGACGACTCCTGGCATCCCAGGCTGAAAAGAACCGTACAAACTCGTTTCCACTATTGTACTGGAGGTCGTGAATGACCTGGTCATCCAGATTATTACCCCCCACGGTGTAGGAACTATATACAAAACCACCATCTTGCTGCATTGGCAATACCGCTACATTGGTGACTGCGTACTCATAGGATTCGTTCATTTTTTCTGTCACATCGCGGTCACCCGGAAGAAATCGCAGGGCCACCTGGAATTCACCATACGCCTGCCGGTAATTTTGTTTGTCGGGATGCTGCATCAATGCCAGGCCTCTTTGGTAGCGGATGTCTCCTGCTTTTTCTTTATAAGTATTGAGATAGGAGTAATAATCGATCGGTTGTACGATATTGAAAACCTGGGGTACTTTGTAAATAGCTTCGTACAGGCGTTGCAGTGAGGCATATTCATTGTACATCTCTTCCCATTTCAGTTCGTTGTTGGCCACATAATCCTCCCGGACACGGTTTTCATGATCATTCACGGCATCATGATAAGCGTTTTGCAGAATGCTGAACAATTGCGGATCGGCAGGGTCTTTCTGCAGTTTTTTTGCTGCCTGAACGACCGCTTCGTCATAATTCCCCTTTTCATATAGTTTGCTGGCCGTTTTGCAGGAAACAGCCAGGATGGTTATAACGCTGAGAAGTGTGAGGTAGAGTTTCGGTTTCATGCAACCTCCGTTTTAACGTTGGATGCCCAAACCGCAGTCCATTTATATGGCAGGGCTGTTAATTATAGTATTCTTAACAGTCGCTAAAGGCGGGCGTCAGGTGTGAATCCTAGAGTTGAGTTGACAGGTATAAGCTCAAAGCCAGAAGCCCGTGGCTTGCAGCCAGCAGCCTGCAGTTTGTGGCATGCAGCTTTTAATACTTTAGTATATCCCTTATGAAATTATGATACTCATCAAAGGAAGATAAATTATTATGCCCTCCCCCGCGAATGCGGATCAATGTGATTTTCCGGGGATTGATCTTTTGCAGGGCTTCGCTCTGGCGTATGGGGATCAGCCAGTCACGGGTGCCGTGCAAAATATAGGTATGACATTTCACCTTTGGTAGCCATTTGTCCGTGCGCAGGTGGTAGCGAAGCACGATCCGGACTGGCAGGATTGGCAGGAAGCGTTCGATCACTCGTAAAAAATTGAAATAAGGCGCATCCAGGATAAGATAACGGGGATCATTATCTGAAGCCAGCTTACTGGCAAACCCGCTGCCCAGGCTCCTGCCATAGATGATGAGGTGGTCTTCCGAATATTGCGACTTAAGCTGGTCGTACACGAACTGCATGTCATGCATCATTTCTTTTTCACTTCTCTTACCGGTGCTTTTTCCAAAGCCGCGGTAGTCAACCAGCACCACATCATAATCATAGCGGTAAAAATCACGGGCATAGCGGGCCCATCCTTTGATGCTCCTGGTGTTACCATGAAAATAAAGGATGAGTCCCTTGGGATGTTCCCGGTAAAAATGCAACCCATTGATACGGACACCGGGCCCCACATCAAAGAAATATTCCCTGAAAGGGACATCATATTTGAACTGGAAGTCCTGCTTTAGCTTTTCTGGTTTGAAAATCAGTTTTTCCTGCAGCAGGTATACAAGAACAGAAAGAATAACTAATGCAGCAATGATATACCAGATAAAGACGGGCAAGTAACAGGTTTTGGCCTTTTGAAGATAAGCCAGTTCCCGTAACCAGTTAGCAGTCGATAATAACCAGCATCCTGTATCCTGTGACTAGTGCTCCACCCTCTTCAGTTTTAGGGCACTGACCGGGGATACGATGAGGGGGAATTTTTCAATGGTTACGTTGGCGGCATCCAGGCCAAAGCCTTTTTCTTCGGAAAGGCTGTGTTCTTTCAGCCAGAAATGGAACTTCATCACGATTCTTTCAAAGAAAGGCAGCTCGTTATCCTGGCTCAGGTATTTTTCCATGACCATGAACTGGAAATCACCTACGGTATTAGTGCTGGCAAGGCTTTCATAACGGCTGATGATATTCACTTCTTTATTAGCGACCAGGTCCTCCACTACTTTGCGGAACATCAGGTTGATCCTGGGCTCCATGCGGAAACCAAGCCTGAAATCAACCCGGATGATATCGTTGGGTATGATATGCTCCACTCGGTATTCACAGGTGTAGGGATCGTCCATTGTGTCCACATGCACAAACCAATAGATATCGGCGCGTTTGGGTTTTTTATTGAGGATGGAATAAATGATCTTATGCTCAATTTCCTTTGGGTTATTGGCACTGGTCAGGTACACCAGGTGCGTGGCGTATTTGGGTACGGCCTTATCATTGCTCAGTTCCTGGATTTTGGGGACATAATGTTCCATCCGGACAAACTCCACGTAACGATTCTTGATCTTCCTGGCACGGTACCAGGTGTACATAACACCGAACAGCAGGCCGCCAACGATCAGCGCCACATAACCACCGTGGGGGAATTTTTCGAGATTGGCCAGCAGGAAGCTGATCTCAATGCTGAGATAGACAACAAGATAAACATAGATCCAGAAAGGTTTTACTCTTTTTGTGATCAGGTAATTGGCAAACAATATGGACGTAGCGATCATGCATAGTGTAATCGCCAGGCCATAGGCCGCTTCCATGTTCGTTGATTTCTGGAAAAATAAAACGATCCCGATACAGCCGAAAAACAAAAGCCAGTTGACACCCGGCACATAGAGCTGGCCCCTTTCTTCGGTAGGATAAGTAAGCCGGAGCTTTGGCCATAGATTCAACCGCATGGCTTCACTGATCAGGGTATAGGAACCAGAGATCAGCGCCTGGCTGGCAATGATGGCAGCCGATGTGGCAATAATGATCCCGACCAGTTTAAAGCCCTGTGGCATCACACCGTAAAAAGCGTTGAATCCTCCCACGTCGATCAGCCCGGTTGAAACGATTTGTCCGTGGTAATTGGCCAATATCCAGGATCCCTGGCCCAGGTAATTGAGGATCAGGCAGGTTTTTACGAAGATCCAGGAATAGCGGATATTATTTTTACCACAATGCCCGAGATCGGAATAGAGTGCCTCCGCACCTGTTGTACAAAGAAATACTGCACCCAATATATAGAATCCCTTTGGATACGTAGTGAGTAACTGGATGGCATAATAGGGATTGAAGGCTTTAAAAATATTCAGATCGTCAAGCAAATGCATGGAACCAAGGATGGCCAGCATCAGGAACCATATCATCATGATAGGACCGAACAATCTGCCAATGGAAGCGGTGCCGAACTGCTGGAGAAAAAACAGGATAGTCAATATACCAAGGACGATATATACAATGGCCCATGCATCGGCATTGTGAAAAATCTTTATCTGACGAAGCCCTTCCACTGCCGATGTAACAGAGATCGGCGGGGTGATCATGCCATCTGCGATCAGTGCAGCGCCACCGATCATGGCAGGAAGGACCAGCCATTTTTTTTGACGACGAACGAGCGCAAATAATGAAAAGATGCCGCCCTCCCCGCGGTTGTCGGCCCGCAGGGTGAGAATGACATATTTGATTGTGGTTTGCAGCGTGAGGGTCCAGATGATACAGGAGAGACCCCCCAATATAAGTTGTTCTGTGATGACCTTATCCCTGGTAATCGCATTCAGCACATAGAGCGGTGACGTTCCGATATCCCCGTAAATGATTCCTAATGCAATGATCAATCCGGCGGTGGTGACTCTGTTGGTCGGTATTTTCACTGTTAGTGGTTATAATTTGTTTCCTTGCCGGCCCGCCGTGGTCCCTATATTATCAGGAAGCGAAGGCAGGTACAGATTTCTTATTCTGCAGGGCACTGCCTGCAAAGGTATACGCAAAATTCAATTACAACGAACAACGGCAGGAATTTTGCCGTTTATCCCCGGGTTGCAGATGGGGATAAACTGTGTGGTATACCGCCCGGCCTGTTTTCTTCGTAGGTTGATGTAATTTGGTTAAAACCTGCATCCCTCATAAAAAACCCGCTCCGGTTTTAGCCGGTAATCGGTAACTTTAATAAGTAAAAACCTCCGTATGGTGACACTCAGGCGATGGGCCCTTATTCTTTTGGTGGCGGGCCCCGTTCTTCCTCTATCGGCCCAGAAGATCGTTTACTCTGATTATGACAGAGAGGACAGCCGGAAATTAGATTTCGATATCGCAGGAAAAGTCAACGGTAACTTTCTTATTTATAAAAACACGCGGAACCATAGCTGGATCGTTGTGCTGGATAATAATATGACCCAACTGGCCAAAGTGGAACAGGATTATGTACCGGACAATGACCGTTTGATCAATACCGATTTTTTTCCTTATCCGGATTTCTGCTACATGATCTATCAATACCAGAAAAAAAATGTGGTGTATTGCATGGCCTCCCGTATCGATAGCAGGGGAAACAGGATCGGGGACGTGGTGGAACTGGATACCACGCATATTGCTTTTTCGGCCAGTAATAAAATTTACACGGCGCTGACCAGCGAGGATAAGAGCCATATCATGGTCTTCAAGACCAATAGCCGGAACCGCCGTTTGTACCTGATGACCACGCTGTTGTACAACGATAAGCTGGAGCTGCAGAAAAAAAGCCGGCTGGAGATACCAATGGAGGAACGCAATGAGAACCTCGGTGAATTTACCCTTGACAATGATGGGGATATGGCTTTCTGCAGGTTCCTGCGGAGCAATAATGACAATATTGGCCGGGCGTCTTTCCTGGTCAAATCTGCCCGGGCGGATTCCCTGTCGTTCAATGATCTTGATATCGAGAAAACCCTACTGGATGAAATCCACATCAAAGCCGATAATGTGAATAAAAGATTTTTCCTTACCTCGTTTTATTATAAAGAACGCCACGGCGATATTGAAGGATTTTATTTTTATATATGGAATAAAACCAACCCCGCGGGATTTTTTGAAAAAACCGTGGCTTTTAACGAAGAAATCCGCAAAGAAGCAAGGGGTGATGCCACTACCCGCATGGCATTCAATGATTTCTTTATCCGCCAGATCATTACCCGGCGCGACGGGGGCTTTATCATCGGCAGCGAATCCTATTATACCACCTCCCGGTTTAACAGTTGGAACCGCTGGGACTACCTCTATGGTTCCCCCTTCCTGTCTCCTTATTATAGTAATTATTATTATTCCCCTTATTATAGTAATGCATTTTGGAATTCCCGTTTTGGCAATAACCAGGCTGTCCGGTACCATGCCGATAATATTGCCGTTTTTTCATTTAACAACAAGGGCGAGATAGAATGGAATAACGTAATGGGGAAAAGCCAGTTCAACGATGAATCGGACGACATGATCTCCTACCAGCTTTTGAATACGGGTGACCAGTTGCATTTCCTGTTCAACCTGCAGGAAAGAAAAAATAACCTGTTGACGGATTTCAGTATTACCCCGCAAGGGGAATTGACCCGCAATCCCACCTTAAAAAACCTCGACAGGGGATATGACTTTATGCCCAAATATGGTAAGCAGGTAAGCGCCAGGCAAATGATCATACCCTGCCTTTACCGTAATTATATTTGCTTTGCCAAAATTGATTACTCCAATTAGTTAATTGGTCAGTATGTTAATTGGTTGATTGGTGGAACGAGCCTTACATTGTAACTTTCATTATTATAATCGGGCCGTTCATCCGGGAAAACCCTAATTAACCAATTCCCAACAAGGTGACAGGAATCTTTAAACAAAAAAACCCAGCCAATATTTTCATCCTGCTGACCCTGGGAGTGCTGATCAAACTTCCGATCTTTCGTCACCCCTATATCCCTGTTACCCGGCCGGGAGACGGGATCCTTTTCCGTGCCATCCTGAACCTGATCGCACCTGCGGGAAAAAATACGCCTGTGCTTTACCCGGTTCTTGCCTTTGGACTATTATTCCTGCAAGCAGTTTTATTGACCGGTTTTATGAACCGGCAACGTATGATGAACCGTTCCAACTGGTTTCCCGGGATGGCCTACCTATTGATTACTTCCTTGTTACCCGAGTGGAATTTTTTTTCCGCTCCACTGCTGGTGAATACGATACTGGTAGGGGTGCTTTCGATAATGTTTAAAATATATAACCAGCCAAAGGTTCTGGGTTCAGTTTTCAATATTGGTCTTTCATTGGGGATCGCTTCTTTTCTTTTTTTCCCAGCCCTCACCTTTATCATATGGATCTTGCTGGCCCTGGCGCTGATGCGGCCTTTCCGGCTGAATGAATGGCTCGTTTGCATTGTCGGGGCAACCACACCCTTTTATTTCTATGCCATATACCTCCTCATTAACGGACAGTGGAACTGGTCATCCCTTTGGCCTTATTTTTCCATAAGCCTGCCATCGGTAAAACAATCGGCCTGGCTTGCAGGGAGTGCATTCCTGCTGGTTTTACCTTTCCTGACGGGGGGGTATTATGTACAGGGAAGTCTTCGTCGCATGTTGATCCAGGTGAGAAAAGGCTGGAGTCTTCTGCTATTGTACCTGCTCGGAGCTTTGTTTATTCCGTTTGTGAACAATAGCAACGGTTTTGAGAATTGGATAATGGCTGCCATTCCTTTGGCGGCTTTCCATGCCTGCACCTACCTCTATTCAAGTTTCCGGATATTTCCCCTGTTACTTTTCTGGTTGTCCGTGGCTTTTCTTCTTGGGTACCAATATTATGGACCGGAATGGTGAAAGTTCTATTGTAAATTGTCAATTGTTTATTTTAGATAATT
>CAYSIU010000010.1:0-18425 GCA_964431095.1 uncultured Chitinophaga sp.
TTGTGTAATGCATTCTATATTAACTTTTTGACTAGGACTTTGATCAGTTCCTGCCCATACTGTAAATGCAAAAGTTCCTTTGTTCATTATGACTCTACCAGCTTCAGCAATCGCAGTTTGTGTCCTGGCCAGATGCAGCATCCCGAAATTCATCACCCCGCTGTCAAATGAGTTATCCGGGAACTGCAGTTGCTGGGCGTCTCCTTCAAAAAAATCGATTGACGGGTATAGCTGTTTGGCCAGCCCGATCATAGCAGGCGAAAAATCAATACCCGTAACCACGGCGCCTTTTTCATAAAGACGTTGCGAAGCATACCCGGGGCCACAGGCAATATCAAGTATTTTCATCCCCGGGCGGACATGGATCGTTTCGATCAAAGGGTCAATGAATTGTTTGGTCAGGTTTGACCAGGTTTGATCGTACAGGTCGGCCACCTCGGTCCATCCTTCATACTCGAGTTTTGAAAAGTCATCTTTAAAAAAATGGGGCATACCAAAACTTGTTTTCAAATTTACTGATTTACTTCCGGGTTCAATCCAGCCCCGCTGCCCGCTGTTTCGGGTCAATCGCTTAAATCATTTAACTTGTCGTCAAATTGAACGGCATGTCGTCCATTCTTTTTGACATCAAAAATCACGTTGCTTTTCTTTCGCTGAACCGCCCCGATAAATTCAATTCCTTCAATCGCGAAATGGCTTTGCTGATGCAGCAAAAACTCGATGAATGCAAAACGGATGAAGTCAGAGCCATCTATATCACGGGAATGGGCAGAGCTTTTAGCGCCGGTCAGGATATTAACGAATTGGTGGGAGAGAACAGGATCGAAATAAAACAGATTCTTTCAGAGCACTACAACCCCATTATCACCCGTATCCGTAAACTGGAAAAACCTGTGATAGCAGCCGTGAATGGCGTGGCCGCCGGGGCCGGGGCCAACATGGCTTTATGCTGTGATGTGGTGGTAGCTGCTCAATCGGCCTCTTTTATCCAGGCTTTCAGCAAAATCGGGTTGATTCCGGATAGCGGTGGCACTTATTTTCTTCCCCGGCTGATCGGCTGGCAAAAGGCAAGTGCGCTTTCCATGCTGGGGGATAAGGTTGCTGCGGCAGAGGCTGAACGGATAGGTATGATCTACAGGGTTTTCCCGGATGAAACATTTGCACAGGATTCCATGAACATCGCTGCCGGGCTTGCTCAAATGCCTACCATGGGGTTGGCTTATACCAAGCAGCTGTTGAATAAATCCTTTACAAATTCTTTGGAAGAGCAGCTGCAGGAAGAAGATATTTTCCAGCAGCGAGCAGCCCAGACGGAAGACTACCGGGAGGGTATCCTGGCCTTTATGGAAAAAAGAGCGGCTGTTTTCAAAGGAAAATAAACCATCATTCAATAATCCATTTGCAATGAACAAAGATGAATTGGCCAATAGCGTCGTGACCCATATGATGGACAACGATTATTTCAGCCAGTGGATGGGAGTAGAGGTCCTGGAAGTAAAAGAGGGTTATAGCAGGATTCGTATGACCATCCGTAAGGAAATGGTAAATGGATTTGGTATTGTACACGGCGGTTTGCCCTTCTCGTTGGCCGACAGTGCTTTTGCCTTTGCCTGTAACAACCGCAATAATTTATCCGTTGCGCTGGATGTAACGATTACTTTTACAAAAGCCGTCAATATCGGCGATGTATTAACGGCAGAAGCAAAAGAGATCCATAACGGGCGAAGCACCGGTGTGTATTTAATTACTGTTACCAATCAAAATGATCAACAGGTTGCTTTATTTAAAGGCACCTGTTTCAGAACCGGCAAAAATTTAGTCTGAGCCTTTCCTTGCCCGGGAAAAATGTTGTACTTTTTTCACTTTACAATTCTCAATCAGACTGATAACTGTGTACTCCAGGAGGCCCAAAACAAAATTGCTTGCCGCATTAATCAACGCATTACGGAAAGCAGTCTATGCCCGCAAAAAAAATATTCCGCCCGCCGGAATCAATGAATATCTCTTTGAACAACGTCGCCGGTTCTTAAAAAATACCGGTAAAGCCATCGTGGCTGCAGGCTTAGCGGATGTACTGGAAAGCTGTCACCGGGTGCTTAAAAAAGTGCCTCTCCCTCCACCGGGTCAATCGGGAAGTTCTGCGAACGCTTTCTCCAATTCCCCAAAGATCGTGATCGTGGGCGCAGGTATTGCAGGTTTACATGCCGGTTATGTGCTGAAGCAAAAAGGATATAATGCCCAGCTGTATGAAGGCAGTTCAAGGGTAAGCGGCCGGATTTATTCCGCCCAGAATATCCTGGGCAACGGTCTCACAACCGAATTGGGCGGAGAATTCCTTGACAGCAGCCATACCGATATGCTGGGGCTTGCAAAAACATTCAATCTTGACCTGATCGACACCAGGATACCGGGCGAATCTGCTTTAATGGAACATGCTTACTTTTTCAACGGGATCCATTATTCCGAACAGCAGGTAATCCATGAATTCAGTCACTATGCCAAACGGATTGAAGCGGATATCCTGTCGTTGTCCGATGCCATCACGGTTGATCAGCATACCAAAACTGATATGTTGTTTGACAACCTGTCCATCGCAGCTTATTTCGACCGGATAGGATTAAAAGGTTGGTTAAGAGAATTACTGGATGTGGCTTATACAACCGAATACGGTCAGCCAACGCATCAGCAGACCTCCATCAATTTTCTTTTTCTTATTAAGCCTGAAACTGACACTGGACATTTTGAAATCTTTGGTGACAGCGATGAACGGTATAAGATACGCGGGGGTAACCAGCAGGTCTGTGAACAACTGGCACAGCAGCTGGGAGGCCAGATCAATCTGGGACACGAATTAATCAGCATCCGGCAAAAAAATAATAACAGTTATGACATCATCTTTACTGCAGACCGGACCACAAAAACCATCAACTGTGATATTCTTTTATTGGCGATACCCTTTACATTATTGAAAAATGTATCCGTACAACCGCCATGGCCCGATTGGAAACAACATACCATCTCAAATCTTGGTTATGGAAACAACAGTAAATTAATGATGGGGTTCCAGAAACGATATTGGAGGGAACTTGGCTACCAGGGATATTTCTTTACCGATTCCCTTCTTCAGAATGGTTGGGACAATTCCCTTCTCCAGTCCCCGGTCGCAGGTGGTCTTACCGTTTTTTTGGGGGGCGACCGGGCATTCGCTGTGGGTAATGGAGACATTCCATCACAGGTGGATATTCATTTGCCCCTGCTGGATAAATTATACCCGGGCGCTGTGGCAAACTACAATAACAAAGCGGCGCGTTTTATCTGGCCCACATTCAAATGGACCAAGGCTTCTTACAGTTGTTTCTACCCGGGCCAATACTGTACTATTGCAGGCAACGAAATAAAGCCTGTGGGGAATATTTATTTTGCCGGTGAACATTGCTCCTACAACTTCCAGGGATATATGAACGGTGGCGCAGTAACCGGGAGGAGGGCCGCTGAAAATATTATCTTCTCTCTGCAAAGGAAGACTTCCTGAGCACTTATCCAAAATCCGATCTTTGCGGAAATTTATTTCATGTTCTATTCATTCAATGAGTTCATTCCTGTTGCTCATGCTTCTTCGTTCATTCATCCTTTGGCTTCCGTGACCGGCAATGTCATCATCGGGAAAAATTGTTATATCGGTCCGGGGGCGGCTTTACGCGGCGATTGGGGACAGATCCTATTGGAAGATGGCTGCAATGTGCAGGAGAATTGCACGATCCACATGTTCCCCGGTGTAACGGTATTACTGAAAGAGGGAGCGCATATCGGGCATGGAGCGATTATACATGGCGCCACGATCGGCAAAAACTGCCTGGTAGGAATGAATGCCGTTATCATGGATAATGCAGTGCTGGGTGATGAATGCATCGTGGGAGCACTGGTGCTGATCAAACAGAATGAAAAAATTCCCCCTCGTTCCCTCATGGCCGGGAATCCCGCCAGGATATTGAAACAGGTCAGTGATGAAATGATAGCCTGGAAAACAGAAGGGACCCGCCTGTACCAGCAACTTCCGGCAGAATGTTTTGAAAGCCTCCGTACCTGCGATCCTTTAAGGGATATCCCCGCCAACAGGCCGCTGCAATCCCCTGTTTACAGGCCTTTCGGCAAATAAAAATCCATCGCCATTCATAAAAAATTATTCTCTAAAACAGGAAATATCGTAATTTAATACTCTGCTTACGCCCATTGCAAACTATAAAACCTTAGTGTATGAGAAAAAAATTACTCCCTGTATCCCTCCTGACAGGAGCCATTTTACTTACGACCCTCCTCAGTGCGCAGCAACCCGACCGTTTTGCCTATGCCGTTACAGATGTTCAGCAACAAACGGCCAACTGGAGCTTCCTCCGCAAATTGAACCTGCAAACCGGTGAATACAGCGCTGTTTTACTGAACGGGAACGATATGAATTTCCTGGCTTATGATGCCGCTTCCAGAAAACAATTCACCGCACCGCTGCAGGACCCGCGTTATGGTCAATGGGTGAATGCGGCTTTTGGAACCGGTGTAGCCGCCATGGCTTATGACAGGAACAACAACCGGCTTTATTACACGCCGATGTTCGTGGATCAATTGCGGTACATCGACCTGAAATCAATGAAAGTTTTCTATGTAACGGACCAGCCCTTCACCGGCAAACCCCAGAAATCATCCGACCAGGGCAATATTGTGACCCGTATGGTGATCGCTTCGGATGGCTATGGCTATGCCATGACCAATGACGCCACTCAACTGATCCGTTTCAACACCGGGAAAAGAATGGTCATTACGGATCTTGGAACCATCGTCGATGACCAGGCGAATCAAAATACTTCTGTCCATAATTCCTGCAGCAGTTATGGTGGCGACATGATCGCGGATGATGATGGCAATCTTTATGTATTCACTGCCCGTAATCATGTTTTCAAAGTAAACATTCAGTCAAAAGTAGCCACCCACCTGGGAGTGATCTCGGGTTTGCCCAATGGATTTACGGTGAATGGCGCCGCTGTGACAGACGATAACCGGGTACTCGTCGCCAGTGCCCTGCAGGCCGGTTCTTATTTTACTGTGGATATGAAAAGCCTTGCCGCTGCAGCCTATCCTATATCCGGCACGGTGTGGCAAAGCTCTGACCTGGCCAATAGCAACTTGCTGACTTCAGGAAACAAACCCAAGGCAACTGCAATCGAATTGGTGCGCAATAAACCGATGCCTGTCGGCGAAACAGGCGGAAGGGTCAATATTTTCCCCAACCCGGTAACCGAAAACCAGTTTGTGATCCAGTTCGCTGATCTGAAACCCGGCAGCTATACCGTACAGGTAACGGACGCAACGGGACGGCAGGCGCTGCAGCAAATTGTAAATGTAAGTAGTGAGAATCAGTCGCAGACCGTTAAACTCAACTCTTCTGCTGCTAAAGGTGTGTACCTGATAAAAGTGACCGATCCCGGCAGCAAGGCAGTATACAGTACAAAGCTCGTCGTTCAATAAACAATGTCCTGATGTGATGAATGTCCCGCTTCTGAGCTAGCCGAAGAGCGGGACATTTCATTTGACCGCTCTCGTCCAGATCTTTTTTACATGCGTTGCAGTGGAGTCAAAGTCCTTACAGCGTCCATCTCCGGTTCCAACAAAGCCACCGGAGGGAGCACAAATACCGTTGCAGTTTTCATCATAAAGCATATTGAACTGGTCACAACAACCCATCTTGAATAAAAAAACTCTTTTCCCCTTAAATAGATACTCATCTATCTGCAGGGGCGGGTTAACTGCTCCTTCCTTCCCGAATGCTTCGATCTGCTTTTGTAAACAAACAGGTATAGAATCCCTTATTACTGATTTATTCTCTCCCTCTTTTTTGTTGTTATTGTTGCAATAACTGGCCAGGAACAGAAAAATAACCGGTGCAACAATTCTTCTTATTATCATGAAAAAAGTTTAGGTAGGAGATAAGGTATATTTGTGTACCGTTACCAACCTTGTAAAAATACTGTTTTGGAGAACAGCAATTTTGTTGATCAGATACGCATTTTTTGCCGGAGCGGTCATGGCGGCCCCGGCAATAAACATTTTTTGCGTACTAAATTCACGGCGCTTGGCGGACCCGATGGCGGGAACGGGGGGCGCGGGGCGCATATCATTTTAAAAGGAAACCGTAATCTCTGGACATTGTTGCATTTGCGTTATTATAAAAACGTGTTAGCAGAAAATGGTGAAAAAGGAGGCGCCAACAATTCCACCGGGCGGGACGGGAAAGACATCATCCTGGAAGTACCGCTTGGCACCATTGCCCGGGACGAAGGGACCGGCAAACAAGAAGCGGAAATACTGGAAGATGGGCAGGAACTGGTGTGGATGCCCGGTGGTAAAGGAGGCCTGGGGAATTCGCATTTCGCTACCCCATCCAACCAGGCACCGGAATATGCACAGCCGGGCGAACGGGGAATGGAAGGATGGAAGATCCTTGAACTGAAAGTATTGGCAGATGTGGGTCTGGTAGGATTTCCCAATGCCGGAAAATCAACTCTTTTATCGGTCATTACTGCCGCGAAACCAAAGATCGCCGACTATGCCTTTACCACACTTATGCCGAACCTGGGGATCGTGGACTACAGGGAGGGAAAAAGTTTTTGTGTGGCCGATCTGCCGGGGATCATTGAAGGAGCGGCGGAAGGAAAAGGATTAGGCCATCGGTTTCTCCGGCACATAGAGCGCAATTCGGTCCTGCTCTTTTTAATCCCTGCCGACAGTCCTGATCATAAAAAAGAATTTGAGATCCTGGTAAGGGAGCTGGAACAATACAACCCTGAATTATTGCACAAACAATTCATCATTGCCGTAAGCAAAAGCGATATGCTGGATGAGGAATTAAAAAAAGCTATTGAAAAAGAATTACCCCCGAATATTCCGCATCTCTTCATATCATCGGTTACCAGGCAGGGACTGGCTGAACTAAAAGACCAGCTCTGGCAGGTGCTGAATGAACCAGTCACTCCATAAGGCAATTGCCGATCAATCAGCACCTTTCATCGGTACCACTACCTTATTCTGCGCTTTTTGGCTACGGCTGTTTTTTGTAGTAGGTTTGTCAGCCTTAAAATTTTCATTATGAAGAAATTTATCATAACGATTGTATTGCTTACTGGTCTCATTACCCGTTCCCTTGCTGATGAAGGGATGTGGCTGCCCCTTCTGCTGTGTCAGCAGGTATATAGTGAAATGGTAAAGAAAGGATTGAAGCTTACCCAGGACCAATTATACAACATCAACAAAGCATCGTTGAAGGATGCGGTTGTTATCTTCGGCGGCGGTTGCACCGGGGAACTGGTCAGTGCTGAAGGCCTGATCTTTACCAATCACCACTGTGGATATGATGCTATTGCCAACGCCAGCACGGTGGAGCATAATTACCTGCAGGATGGGTTTTATGCCCGCAGCCGCGCAGAGGAAATATCCAGCAATTTATCAGTCCAGTTCCTACTCCGGATTGAAGATGTTACCAAAGAAGT
The DNA here is from genome assembly GCA_964431095.1 of uncultured Chitinophaga sp. GTDB lineage: Bacteria > Bacteroidota > Bacteroidia > Chitinophagales > Chitinophagaceae > JJ008. The sequence continues at coordinate 7,536 of CAYSIU010000010.1, forward strand.
GATGGATTCCCTGAAAGGTCTCTCGGGTACCGACCGCGTGCAAAAACAAAACCTGGTTTTAGCTGCTATCAACAAACGCATGAGTGACGACAGCAAGAACATCGAAACAAGGGTCAGCCCCCTGTTCAAAGGCAACCAGTTCCTTGCTTTTGTTTACCAGCGCTATTATGATATCCGGTTGGTGGGTGCTCCCCCGGAAAGTGTTGGAAAATTCGGTGGCGATACCGACAATTGGGAGTGGCCGAGACATACCGGGGATTTCTCCATTTTCAGGGTGTATACAAAACCCGACGGGAGCCCCGCGAAAAGAGGTGAGCCTACCGATAAGAACGTCCCACTGAAACCGAAATGGTATTTACCGGTGTCCCTGAGACCTCTGAACGACGGTGATTTTTCCATGATCTGGGGTTATCCCGGGAGTACGAACCGTTATGAAAGTTCTTATGGCATCTCCCTTTCCATTGATATCAACAATCCTACCCTGGTGAAGCTGCGGGATATAAGGTTGAAATATATGTTCGAGGAAATGAAAAAAGATCCCGCTACCAAATTGCAACTCGCTTCTTCCTATGCCAGCATTGCCAATTACTGGAAATTTTATGATGGCGAAACCAAACAATTGCTGAAATACGATATCTACGGCCAGAAAAAAGCATTTGAACAAAAGTTTATAGCCTGGGCAAAGGGAAAACCTGAATATCAAAATATTTTCAGCGATTGGGCAAAAGCTTATGATGCCTGGCGGCCTTATGCCAAACACCGCATGTATATCAATGAGGGTATTGCCGGTTCTCCACTGGTCTCCTTTGCCGGCTCACTCCTGCAACTGGAATCGATTCTTGTAAAAACAGGCGCCTCGCAAGCCGATGTAAAGAAGGCGCTGGATGCCGCCGATATGGCGCGGGCGGGTTTTTTAAAGGATGAGAATAAAATATCAGACCAGTATATTGTGGGAGCTATTACCCGGATGTTTTACGAGGATATTCCCAAGGATCAGCAACCGATCGGCTTTTATTCCACGCTCAAAAACAATTATGGCCCGCTGGATGATGACAACACGTATAAAAAGTATGCGGCCGATATTTTCAGCAAGACCATGATCTTCAGTAATGAAAAATGGAATGCATTTGTGGCCCATCCCGATGCGGCTATGCTGCAGTCGGACCCGGCTTTTGCGCATGCCAGCGCTTTTTTTGTCAACTACACTTCCAAATTCGGTCCTTATTACCAGCAGTTCACGGCAAAGAATGTTGAATTCGGAAGATTGTACCTGAAAGGCATTATGGAAATGGAGCCGGCCAAAGCCAAAATGATGTACCCCGATGCTACGTTCACCATGCGGGTGAGCTATGGCAATGTAAAAAGTTATAACCCGCGGGATGCGGTGCACTATGATTATGTGACTACCTCCAGGGGCATACTGGAAAAATATAAACCGGGGGATTATGAATTTGACCTTCCGGCCAAACAGATCGAGTTGCTGAAGAACAAGGATTTTGGACAATACATGGACCCTGCGCGCAAGGATCTGGTGATTGGTTTCATTACCACCAATGATATCACGGGTGGAAATTCAGGCTCACCTGTCATCAATGGCCGCGGGGAACTGATCGGTCTTGCTTTTGACGGAAATTACGAAGCGCTGAGCCATAAGTTGGCTTTTGACAAGGATCTTAACCGTACGATCTGCGTGGATATCCGCTATGTATTGTGGTGCATTGATAAACTTGGCGGCGGTACCAATATCATCAAAGAATTGAAATTGATGAAATAGAAATTTCGGCCGTTATGCAAAGCCATCCTGAATACAAGGTCGGGATGGCTTTCTCATTTACAGCGATTAATTGCTTAACATTGTAACCGGGATTACGATTGAACAAAAAAATAATTATATCATTCCTTAGCCTCCTGTTTTTTGCTGCCGGGTTTTCTCAACCGCGTTTCAGCGCTGCCACCGACCTCAGTATTCAGCATAATTTTAAAAAAGACCAGCGTTACTGGGCCATCGGGCAAACGGTTGCCGCCCATTTTCATTTGACCCCCAAAGAAGGTATCTATGTATGGTTCAGTTATTATACCAATGGTAAGTTCAGGAATTCCCTGGTAGCCACCGCCAGGTCAGGGGCTACACAGCCGCAACAAATAAATTTTGTCGACAGTGCCTGGATGCGGTTAAAGCACTTTTCTGTAGGCTGGAAAAAATACCTCAGAGGAGCTGATGACGAAGAAAATAACTGGCACCTCTATGCCTATGCAGGTTTTGGACTTTTACTCGGCCGGGTGGAGAATGCATATAATGTAGCAATAGATACAATGCTTTATGATGTACCCGTAAAAAGCGGGAAAGCTAATTTCAAACGGCTTACCATTGACCTGGGGATCGGTTGGGAACATCATATCGGCGGTGATTTTTATTTGTATACCGAAGGAAGAGTGTGGATCCCCACTACGGATTATCCCAGCAAATATATTTTTGTGAACAAAAACGCCCCTTTCACCGCCATGCTGAATGTCGGCATAAGAACGCTTTTCTGAACAAACGGCTATACATCTATGCAGCAGCTGACTATAAAACAGATAGAACTGTATAAGCTTTCCATCCCGCTGATTGAACCCTTCATCACTTCGCTGGGAAAAGAAGAAGCGGCTCATAATGTTGTATTGAAAATAATTACGGAAGAAGGCGTCACCGGTTTTGGCGAATGCAGTCCCTATATGCCGATCAATGGGGAAAGCCAGGATACCTGTTTTGTGGTGGGTGGTTATTTTGCCAAAGCCCTGCTCGGCAAGAACCCATTGCAGATTGGTGAATGTATTGCTCTCATGGATTCGGTCATCTATGGCAACAGCAGCATCAAAAGCGCTTTTGATATGGCCTTGTATGATATTGCTTCTCAAAATGCAGGAGTACCGCTCTACCAATTCCTGGGGGGCGAGAACAAAAAGACCATCATCACTGATTACACCGTAAGTATCGGAGAGCCGGGGAAAATGGCGACAGATGCGGTGAAGATAAAAGAGCAGGGTTATCCTGCCATCAAAGTAAAGTTGGGCAGGAATGGGAAAACGGATATAAAGCGGATCAAAGCCATACGGAAAGCGGTAGGCGATGATATCCCATTGCGGATCGATGCCAACCAGGGATGGAAAGTGAATGAAGCTATTGAAACATTGAACCTGCTAAAGAAATTCAATATTCAATATTGCGAAGAACCCGTCGCTAAATGGAAATTCATGCGGCTTGCCAAAGTGAGAAAGAATAGTCCCATTCCCATTATGGCCGATGAGAGTTGCGGGGATGAGCACGATGCGGAGCGATTGATCAGGCTGGGCGCCTGCGATATGATGAATATCAAACTGGGAAAATCAGGTGGCATTTTCAAAGCGTTGAAAATGGTAAGAATGGCCGAGAAAGCCGGCATGCATTTACAGGTAGGCGCTTTTATGGAATCGCGGCTGGCAATGACGGCTTTTGCTCATTTTGCTTTATGCAGTCCTATCATTCAGCACTATGATTTTGATACGGCGTTAATGTTTCAGCAGGACCCGGTAACGGGAGGCATCACTTATGCAAAAAATGGAGTGATTAGTATCCCGGAAACTCCCGGGCTGGGAGCCAGTATCAATGAAGACTGGTTGACAAAAATGGAAAAGCAGATCATTTAGATCTACGCTGTAAAGTTTATCCGGCTGAAAACAGTTGATAAATCATTTCCTCTTTTTCTTCTCTTTCTTTACCGGCTCATTATCCCTCCAATGCCAAAGATACCGGCAGGCATAAGTGCGATAAGGGCTCCATTTAGCGGAGATCTTCAAGAGTTCTTCCTTTAGTTTCTTCTTATCACGATGAGTAATCTTGTATAATCTTACCATCGCATTTTGAATGCCGATGTCATCGGGTGCAAAAACATCTTCCCGGCCCAGGGTGAACATTAGCAGCATTTCCACCGTCCAGCGGCCGACACCTTTTATTCCCGTCAGGTATTCTATTACCTCTTCGTTACTCATTTTGCCAAGTTGTGACAACCCCATCCCTTTTTCTATTTCAAATCTTGCAACATTTTGCACATAGCTCACTTTGGCATTCGACATCCCGATGGCCCGCAGCTTTTCAAACGGCGTTGACACGATCTGTTCCGGCGTAGGTTCTTTTCCATCATACAAATCCAGGAACCGCTGATAGATCACCCTGCCCACTTTAGAGGAAAGTTGCTGGTTGAAGATCGAAATACAAAGAAGCAGGTAAACCTTTTTGAATTTTCTCAGCTTTAACAGGCCCTGTTGCTCGATCAGTTTTTTTAGTTTTCTGTCTTTGGAAAGATGTTCAATGTAATGCATGGTTAAGAGATCAGGAATTCAGAGTTGGAAATTAATAATTAAATACATTATATGATCTGCCTCTTGACGAAATTTGCTTCAGGATGGTCCGAAAAATCATCATAACCAAAGATGGGTCACCTTCTGTCAGCGTGCCGGAAATGGGTGTTACTTATCATTCCATTCATGGGGCCCTGCAGGAATCGATGCACGTATATATCGACGCGGGTCTGCATTATACGTCCCGCCGCCGGGAGCAGCCTGAAACATTACAGATCCTCGAAATAGGTTTCGGCACCGGGCTGAATGCCCTGCTAACACTTATCGAAACAGAAAAAAATCAACAAAAGATCCATTACACGGCTATCGAATTATACCCTTTAACAATGGAGGAAGTCTTGTCATTAAATTATTGCGAACTACTGGGCCGGCAGGATCTTATCCCCTTTTTTCAGCAACTGCACGCCTGCCATTGGGAGAAGGAAACGGACATAACGGGTAATTTTGTTTTAATAAAGGTCAATACCTCTCTCGTGGGTTTTCTCACCAATTCCCAATTAAACAGTCAACCATTTAACTTAATCTACTACGATGCATTCGCTCCTGCCGCCCAGCCCGAATTATGGGCGCCGGAGATTTTTCAAAAATTGTTTCAGTGGATGGCGCCCGGTGGGATACTTGTTACGTATTGCAGTAAAGGCGCTGTACGCAGGGCCATGCAGGCTGCGGGATTTATTGTAGAAAAAATTCCGGGGCCGCCGGGGAAAAGAGAAATGATAAGGGCTGTCCGCCCGGTGAACAAAAGCTGAATCCTGACAAAACCGGGGATAGATTAAACCCCATTGACTACTCCACGCTCCAGCTTATTTCACCATCCTTCTCATCTTTCAATGCAATTCCCAATTGGGACAGTTGATTTCTGATCTTGTCCGAAGTAGCAAAATCTTTTCGGCTCCTGGCTTCTTTACGCATATCGATTAGCAGTTGCATTACACCTTGCAGCCTGCTGTTATCCGCATCACTGATACTTTTCAGACCTAAAATATTTTCCACCCAGGTTTTGAAACTTGTTTGTAACAACTCAAATGTCTTTTTTGAAACAGCACTAACGGGGATCGATTTATCTTTCATCGAGTTAATGACAGGCACCAGCTCGAAAAGATTGGCCAGCACTTTCGCAGTCCCAAAATCATCATTCATGAATTCATCCAGTTCTGCCACGAGCTTTGTGCATTGTGCCTCGAGCGTTGAATCAGCTACCCCGGCTTGCTGCTCATAACTCATAGCTCGCATCTTCTCATATGCTTCCCATAATCTTTTCAAGCCTTTCTCCGAAGCCTGCAGGGCCTCGTTGCTGAAATCAAGTGTGCTCCGGTAATGCGTCTGGAGGATGAAGAACCGGATCGTCATCGGGTGATAGGCTTTTCCCAGCACGGGGTGATCCCCGCTGAAGAGTTCGGTAAGCTTGATTACATTATTGTAACTCTTGCCCATCTTCCGCCCATTGATGGTGATCATATTATTATGGACCCAGTAACGGACAGGTGCCACGTGATTGCAGATCGTGCTCTGCGCTATTTCACTCTCATGATGCGGGAATAACAGATCCATGCCGCCACCGTGGATATCAAATTGCGCACCGAGGTATTTGGTGGCCATCGCCGAGCACTCAATATGCCAACCGGGGAATCCCACACCCCAGGGACTTTGCCACCGCATGATATGTTCGGGAGCCGCTGCTTTCCACAAAGCAAAATCAGCCTTGTCTTTCTTTTCATCCTGTCCTTCCAGTTCCCGGGTGGTTTCCAGCAACTCATCAAGCACCCTTCCGCTTAGCTTTCCGTAATCATGCGTAGCGGCATATTTTTTTACATCAAAATAAACCGAGCCATTCGTTTCATAGGCATACCCCGTCTGAATAAGCATTTTGATCATCTCGATCTGCTCCACAATATGCCCTGTAGCCGTTGGTTCAATCGTAGGTGCCAGGGTATTGAATTTCATCATCGCCCAATGAAAAAGATTGGTATATTTCTGCACCAGTTCCATCGGCTCCAACTTTTCAATCACTGCTTTTTTCGAGATTTTATCTTCGGCTTCCCTTCCTTCTTCTTCAAAATGTCCGGCGTCCGTGATATTCCGCACGTATCGAACCTTATAACCAAGATGCAGGAGGTAGCGGTAGATCACATCAAAAGTGATATAAGGACGGGCGTGGCCCAGGTGACTTTCCCCGCTGACGGTAGGTCCGCACACATACATCCCCACATGACCGGGAGTGATCGGCTTGAAGACTTCTTTTTCCCTGCTAAAGGAATTATATATTTTCAGTTCATTCATATTATGGCTGTGAGCTGCAGGCTTCAGGCTTTCAGCTGCCGGCTGATCACACAAGAGTCGCAAAAATAGGACTTCTATTTCTTTACCTGCACATCAGTCAGCAACAGGTAGTGATCGGAAAGTTTTTTAGCAACGCGATGGAATTGTTTTATCGTAAAATGGTCGTCGGCAAATATATAATCGATGCGAAGCGTAGGTGATAAACCCGAAAAAGTCCGGCCAATGCCGAATCCTTTTTTCAGGAAGGCATCCTGCATATCTCCCCGGACTTTAAAATAAGTATAGGAATTGGGGATATCGTTCATATCGACACATAACAGCACCGGGTGGGGACTATTTCCGAGTATTTCGTGTACGATACCGGCCTGGATGCTGCGCCGCGTAAATCCTCTTTTGATCTTGGATAAAATATTTTTGGAATTGTACAGGAGACTGTCTTCGATGTTCTCAATTTTCCCGATCCGTTCATAGTCCCTCCTCCCCAGTTGGAGCGATTGCAGATGCGTGGTGAACACACGAACCGTGTCCTGGTCCGCTTTGATATCCGCATAGATCAATACGTCTGGCAGCGTGGGTCTTGGATACCGGACCCGCCCTGTATCCACGATGGGATAACGGGAGAAAATAATGGAGCTGTAATATTGCTTGTCCCCATCCTCGTCAAAGCAGAAATAATAATACGGATAGCTCAGCTCTTTCTGGATCGGTGTGATGTTGTCATAATAGACCGTGTCTGTTGAAGTAAAAAATTCCTGCAGGCACAGCACATCGGCATCCTGTTCGCGCAGCAGGTCGAACATCTTCAATCTTATCTGGCTTCCTTTATTATTATTCCTTTTCAACTCCATGAACCGGGCTACGTTCCAGGTGAGTACCCGCAGGGTATGGGTGTCTTTTTTGTATTGAAAACTGCCGGAGGCATGAATCGCAAAGAACACACTCAGGCTTTTAAAGCTCAACAGCAATGCAATTCCTGAGATCAGCGCCCGGCGGGGCTTTCGGATGATCAGCCACCCGACCAGGAAAAGCAATACGGCCAGTAATAAAAGGGGAAATCCCAGCCCCAGAAACGAGATGAACCACCATTTTTGCGGGTTGAGATAAGGCACGAGGCAGGAAAGAAGGAAAAAAAAGACGACCACCCCGTTGGCGATAATGACAGAGCGCCTGGTAAAAATCCGCAGCTTAGTGGCCATTTCTGCAATTTACATAAAAGAAGAGGAAGGGATGAACAGAACGATATTAAAACAAAAGAACAATAGAGAATAATCTCAACTGCTGAATTCAATTGTTCAAATGCTCATTTGCTCTTCTTCAAATCCCTTCTTTGCCTGCTCTTTTCAATATTTCCTTTTCCTCGTCGGTAAGGAACTGGTATCCCTGCTGGTTAATCTTATCCAGTATTTCATCAATCCGTTCCTGGGTCACTTTTGCTGTTTTGGTATAGGGGCTGGATGAAGATTTATAAAATAATTCTTCTTTAATGACTATCCCTTTCTTTGGTTTATCGGGATTAAAAAGATTCTCCGCCCATTCAAAGAAATGATTCATCCATTCACTCCAGTCATATCCTCTCCTCAAAAAGAAAATGAAAAGAAACCCTGTCAGCGCCCCGGCTAGGTGAGTGATGAGTATACCCGTATCACTGATGGAAACAAGGGCCAGATCGGTCACGATATATATCGCAGTCAGTATCCATAGAGGAAGACCGCCGCCGATCATGGGAAAAAGCCGGTAGCCCGGCGACACAAGTGTAGTGGAAACCGCAACGGCCATTACCCCGGCCGATGCTCCCATCAGGGAAGCGGTTGCTTTAAATCCCTGTAGGGGTGGAAGCAGGTTATAGGCCAGGAAAAAAGCAACGGCCCCGCCCAACGCACCATAAATAAAGACCGGAATGATCTTTTTATTACCGGTGAGATCCTGCATGATAAAACCAAAGCACCATAACCAGAGCATATTGGTAAATACTTTCCATATATTATCATGAACAAACATGTGGGTAAGAAGGGTCCAGGGTCTTGTCAATATCCTGTGCCCATCGGCCGATAATGCAAATAAGCCCATCACGTTTTTTGTAAAAAGCGATTGTGCCACCTGCTGGTCACGATAATTGGCATACCAAAGTGCTTTGACAAAGGCAAGGATCACAAACAGTATGAGGCTGGTTGCCACCAGGATAAGCAATGCATTGCCTTTTTGCTCAAGAGATATTTTGGAGCGATATTTCTTTTCGGTATAAGGCATGGGAGGGTTCGTCAATAGGCAATGGTGAATAAATATCTTATCAATTTCTATGCTGACTCTTGATGATGGCCTGATCTTTTGCTATTAAAATCAGATTAACGCTGCATCATCCGTAAAAAGAGAGTTATCCAAACCTTTAATGATCGTTTTAATCTAAAAACTCTATTATTGACCATTGATCATTCACTAATACAACGTTCTGCGATTGGTTTTGTTCCAGAAAAGCACAATCAGGAACCCGGTTAACGCTCCGCCCAGGTGGGCAAAATGTGCCACATTGTCTCCCGAAACATTTCCCAGGCCTCCAAAAAGGTCAATCAGGACATATACAATGACCAGCCATTTAGCTCTGATAGGAATTGGTATTGGAATGATCATCAGTTCGGTATTGGGAAACAGGTAACCAAATGCTACGAAAACGCCCATCACCGCGCCCGATGCACCGACAGCAAAAGAATAAGTACCCATCAGGTATTGCATGATAAGATGCGTGGCTGCAGCGCCAACACCACAGGCCAGGTAAAAAAACAGGAAACGTTTGCCACCCCAGACATTTTCCAGTATCCGGCCAAAAATATAGAGGCCGAACATATTGAACAGGATATGAAAAAACATGATGCTGCCGTGTGCGTCATAAGTAGCGTGGGCAAACATATGCGTTGCAATCTGGTAGGGTTTGAATTCGGGAGAGTCAATGGGCCACAGTCCCAGCTTAGAAGTAAGCCACATCTGACCCATTTGCTTATCATAGATGAGCTGGGCGATCCAAACAAGTACATTGATGATAATGATATTCTTTACAACCGGGGGGAAACGGTCAACACGGGTGAAACGAAAATTGCTCATTCCGGCAAAAATACGAGTTTATGGCAGGTTCACCTGTCCGGTATTCTTCAGGTGTTTAATTTCAACTGTACTACATTCTCTATATGATGTGTATGCGGGAACATATCCACCGGCTGCACTCTTGTTACGGCATATTTCTCACCCAATAATCGCAGATCCCGTGCCTGGGTAGCGGGATTACAGCTTACATATACTACGACGGGCGCAGCAATGTCCAAAATCTTCCTGACAAGTTTTGCATGCATGCCCACCCGTGGCGGGTCGGTGATAATAACATCCGGTTTCCCATGCGCCGCAAAAAAATCATTAGTACAAACATCAATCACATCCCCGGTGAAGAATTCAGCAGCCTGCAAATGATTCAGGGCTGCATTTTCCCTTGCATCCTCTATTGCTGCGGCGATCATTTCCACGCCAATGATTCTCCCCGTTTTTTTACTTACAAAAATGCCGATACTGCCCGTGCCACAGTATAAATCATAAACGGTCTCTGTCCCGGTCAACTCTGCAAAATCCTTTGTTACCCGGTACAATTGCTCCGCTTGCAGGGTATTGGTCTGGAAAAAAGATTTTGGCCCGATCTTAAACTGAAAATCCATTCCCCCGGATCCTTCGCAAAGTTTTTCTATCACATAGCCCCTGCCGTGGTAAGTGACCGGTTCAAGATCGTGCAGGCTGTCATTTTTTTTCCTGTTTACTGTGTACACCCATGTGCTGACAGCAGGGATCGTATGCAGCAGATGTTCCAATAACCTTTCTGTTTTTTCTTTATCCTCTTCGGCTACCACCAGGTTGGCCATCGCCTCCCCGGTTGTGCAGATCCGCAATTGTACATTCCTTAAAAAACCCCTGTGGTGCCGGACATCATAAAATGAAAGTTGATGGGTTTTCGCATACTCGCGGATAACTTCCCTTACCTGGTTGGAAGGTTCCGGCTGGAGGTAACATTTGTGAATATCCACGATCTTATCAAAAAGCCCTTTGGCATGGAACCCTGCTGCACCGGTCATCGCTGACCCCAAACTAAATTCCTTTCCTTCGCTTTGCCCGGAACATTTCAGGGAGGATGCGTTTTTTTGAAATTCCTATTCGGGAATGTAACGGTTGTTTTCAATAGTACATTCCAGTTTATTGATGAAA
>CAYSIU010000011.1:0-6565 GCA_964431095.1 uncultured Chitinophaga sp.
TTCCTGAGGAAAGGTTCCGTCGGATTTCGGTCCCACATTTAACAGATAGTTTCCCCCTTTTGAAGCTATATCAATTAAGTTCCGGACAAGCGTCTCCACACTTTTCCAGTTATGCGCATAGGATTTATATCCCCAGGTCTCGTTCATGGTCATACAGGTTTCCCAATCCTTTCCATCCAGCTCGCTCAGATTGGGGATCCTTTGTTCGGGAGTTTTGTAATCACCCGGGTAATTGGGTCTTTTCAGCCGATCGTTGGTTATGATCATGGGTTGCAGGCCCAGCAAGGCATTTAATTTTGCGGCGTATTCGTCTTTCATATCAGTGGGAGTATCCCACCAGAGTATGGCCACATCCCCGTAATTGGTCAATAATTCCTTCACTTGCGGCACGGCAACATCATCCATATACTGGCTCATGGTTTTCGTGGTTTGCGCGGGGTCCCAATGACCACTGTGTTCTGCTGTATAAGCATCAATGGCTGCGGAATCCGGGTTGGCCCAGCCCTCGCTTGCGGGTTTTCTTGATGCTGCTCCCCCGGGATTATTCCAGTCCTGGGCCTGTGAATAATAAAACCCCAGTTTGATCCCGTATTTTTTACACGCCATCGCCAATTGTTTCAGTACATCCTTCCCGTAAGGAGTTGCATCTGCGATATTCCATTTGCTTGCATTGGATTTGAACATGGCAAACCCGTCATGGTGCTTTGAAGTGATGACGATATATTTCATCCCGGCATCCTTCACCATTTTTACCCAGGCTTCCGCATCATAATTTACCGGGTTGAATTCTTTAGCGAACGCCTGGTAGTCGGCAACCGGGATCTTTCCGCGGTTCATGATCCATTCCCCGATGCGATTGATCTTTTGTCCCTTATAGGTACCTGCCGGAACCGAGTAAACACCCCAATGAATAAACATACCAAAGCGGGCTTCGCGCCACCATGCCATGCGATTATCCCTTGCGGTATCCTGGGAAAAACAAAAGGGCTGCAGGAGTACAAGAGTCAGGACAAGAATCGAGATTTTTTTCATACAAAGAAATAATGATTGCAAGGATAAATTATAATCTTCTGCAACTAATGAAGAATTCTGTTGCCAGCATTGGCAGTAACTTTCATTTTATTCATCTATTTTGGCATGGAAGAACCCTTTCCTCCCCACTCATGAAAGACCTGCTTGTTCCGTTTCCCGGACGAATTCAAAGTGGCTGAACGTTGCAAACAAAACAGCTCTCGTCCATTTTTACATCATTATCAGTGGAGTTAAAACAGTTTCTTTCCCTCCTCCAGCTTTTTCTTTCTCAGCAATGCTTCCAGGTAGTAGTAGTCCGCATAGATCAGCGGGGTATCCACTTCGCTGTTAGCTGGTTTGGACCCTGTACTGTGCAACAGAATAAAACCCTTGTTCTCACCTGCCGGTGAACGATAATAAACAGAAAGGTTTTGAATAATTTGATCAGCGGTTTCCCGGTATTTTTTTCCGTGAATACTGTAAGTGCTTAATTCATATAATGCGGAGGCCATAATGGCAGCGGCAGAGACATCCCTGGGTTCATTCGGAATCCCGGGCGCATCATAATCCCAATAAGGCACAAGATCACCCGGAAGATGGGGGTGCTGTAAAATAAAAGAAGCAATATGATCAGCCTGCTCAAGGAATTTTTTGTCTTTGGTGAACCGGTAACATAACGTGAACCCATATAAGCCCCAGGACTGTCCCCTCGCCCAGGCCGATTCGTCGGCATAACCCTGTGCCGTTTGTTTCTTTCTCACCTGCCCCGTTGCTGTGTCATAGTCTACAACATGATAGGAACTGTAATCGGGGCGGTAATGATTTTTCATGGTCGTGCTGGCATGCGTGACTGCTATTTTATAATAAGAAGAGTCGCCGCTGAATTTTGTAGCGGCAAAAAGCAATTCAAGATTCATCATATTATCAATGATGACCGGGTAGTCCCATTGCTCTTTGTGGTGGTCCCAGGAACGGATACAACCCACCCGGGGATTGAATCTTGTCGATAAAGTTTTTGCGGATTGAATGATTACATCCTTGTAATGGGGAGCATCCGTCAACCGGTAACCTTGCCCGAAACTGCAATAGATCTTGAACCCCATATCATGGGTTGTGGCATTGGTTTTTTCTTTTTCAATATTGGTGGTAAAACTTTCCGCTAGTTTTTTCCACTCATTGTTTTTTGTGTACTCATTCAGGAACCATAATTCGCCGGGGAAAAAACCGCTCGTCCAGTCCCGGGAAGAAACCAATTTCAATTTGCCCGTGGAATCAAGGGTCCTGGGTGATACAAGTTCCGTTTGATCGCCCCTGGTTTTCAAAATTTCATGCAGCAGGATTTTTGTTTGCTGCCCGGCTTCGGAAAATATTTTTGCGGTGTGGATTGCTGTATCTATCGGAATCAATTGCAGCTCCAGCAGCTTCATGAGTTCCGATTTTCCAATTGATAACGGTAAAACCTTCAACGAGTGAGTACCATAGCCCACTCTTATTGTGAACAGTTCTTCCGTAACCACTTCGGTGTTTTTATCTGTTATCCTGACATTTTCTTCCATCTTAAACCGGTCAAGTGTTATTGCATATCTTCCACCTGCCGTTTCTTTTGGAGCAAGATACCTGATCACAACTTTATAGTCAGCGGCTCTCACTGTACGAAAGGCCCAGGTAAGATTTTGATCCATCGATTTCCAGCCCTCCACATAATAACGGTCGGTTTTCCCATCACCAAAACCAAAGCCTTTCCCGGTTTGCGTGGCATCATAGGCCAGGAAACGTTCCAATTTTGTATTGGGTGTAACAAAATGAATGGAATCAGGATAGCGCTGTCCTTTCCAGTCAAAGACGATCACTGTGTTGATACTATCGGGGGCCCGTTGGGGTAGTAATATTATTTTATCTCCCCCGTGTGTGTCCTGTATTTTTATTTTTTTTGAAGGATCAGCTAATAAATAGCCATTCGAGATCCCGGCAGATCCGCTTACGTATAGCTTTCCATCATAGGGCCAATCAAAAACATGCAGGTAGATCTTACCCTTTTTTACGGTGGATACGCCCCAACTGTGATAAGGCAAGGGGCTGGCGGTTGTTCCATAAATACTCTCAGCATTTTTCTGCATCCATTTTCCAATCCCTTGTAAAATATTCAGGTCGGGCTGATCAAATACACCATCTCCCCTGGGACCGATATTCATCAGCAAATTTCCTCCGCGGGAAGCGGCACTGGCAAGGAGCCGTATAAAATGAGAAGCCGGTTTGTGACTGCTGTCAAATTTTGAATAGCCGTATGATTCATTGGTAGTGGGTATAGCTTCCCAGTCACCGGTCACCGGGTAAAACTCAGCCGGCCGGTCGGCGGTGTTTTTGTAATCTCCAAAGTTTGAATTGGCAAATCTTACCAGTCTTCCGTTCACCACGACGTTGCTGTCGATCTCCCGGATCGATTTTAAAATGCGGATATTTTCCGACAGGGGTAATTTCTGCGGCGTATCAAACCATAAGATGTCCGGGTGATAGGTAAGGAGCAGCTCCCTGATCTGCGGGATCGCCTTTTCCTTCACATACTTTTTAGCTTTCTCCAGCAGATCGGGATGAAGATCGTACCAATCCCTGCCACCATATAAATTTGAATCCCCTCCGGGATTTTTATATTCCCAGTCATTGCCCGGTGCATCCGGGTGTTCCCAATCATACGCATGGGAATAATAAAAGCCGAATTTCAGACCGTATTTTTTGCAGGCCGCAGAAAGCTCAGCCATTGGGTCACGTTGAAAAGGAGTCTGGTCTTTGATATTGAAAACAGAGACTTTGGAGGGAAACATAGCAAAACCATCGTGATGCTTGGAGGTGATGATCATATACTTCATCCCCGCATTTTTTGCATTCCGGACCCATTCGTCCGCATTAAATTTTACAGGATTGAATTGGTGTGCCAGCTGCAGGTATTCCGCCCTTGAAATTTTTTCTTTACGCATCAGGTGCTCTGCATAACCGCTTACCCTTTTACCTTTCCACTCTCCCCCCGCCGTTGAATAAACGCCCCAATGGATAAACATACCAAACTTCGCTTCCCGCCACCATTGAATTCTTTGATCGTGGTTTCGCATGGAAGCAGTCCACCAGCCGTTCCTTGCTTCATCGATCGCCTGCTGATCCCTTTCCTTTCCCTTATTGAGTAGCTCTTTACCACGCTCCCCCGGGGTTTGTGCCCACAGCACGCCGGAAAAAATGAACGTGAAAATAAAAAGTACAGAATATGATTTCTTTGATTTCATTCTTTTAACCATTTCTCATTTTAGCCAGATCAACGGATGCCGAACGGGCAAATTCCTGATCACTTCATTCTCCGCAGGGGAATGATCCAATCCTTTCCAGGTTTCGAACCATTGCTGGTTTTTATAAGCCCCGGCGCCAAAGACAAGAAATGGCTGTGCAACGGGCCAGTTTTCCCAATACATCACATCGTGCGGGTAAGGCCATTTCGTTTTGTCTTTTATGGACGGGTATAAAAATTCAATCCCCTTTTTCATAGATCTCCCGTCCGTTGTCTGAAAATTCCAAAGATCATCCTGACTGCCAGAAAGAGTCTGGCAAATAGTCGCCATCGCATCCAGGTTAAAAATAGAATAACCAAACGGTTTGGTTCTTCTCAGCTCCTGCGGAAAACTGCCGTCTGCTTTCATTTGGTTGGGCAATAAGACGGTTTTAAACCTGTCGCGGCAGAAATTCATCCACTTTTCATTCCCGGTAAACTTTGAAAATACCGCCACCTGCATGACCCAACAGGTACCGTGGTTATTGGCAGCATTCATTTCATCTTTGCCATAAGGATGCGTAGTCAACCATTCCAGGAACTGCGCAAACCATTTACGGATGCCGGCATAAAGGTCCTTGTCCATTCCTCTTTTTGCTTCCATCGCCATCAATCCCTGCACCACTTCCATTAACTGGATCGCATCGATGATGCCCGTACTGCGACCTGTGGCCTTCCCTTTGATAGCCTGTGCATATAAGAGATGGGGGTTCATCAGGGAAGAAGTATCTACAAACCAGGCGCGGCAATGCCGGAGGGCCTGTGTAAAATACTTTTCATCGCCGGTTAGCAGGTAGGCGGAAGACAAAGCACCCACTACACGGCTGAACCGTATCATGGCATGCCGGTGTGCGACAAAATTATCCGGATTCGTCATACCGTCCTTTTGAATATAAGGACTGTCGGCGCTTTTTGGATTGGGCCACCAGTAATCCCCTTCCGAAAAAAAATCATGCCGCCCCCCGGCGCTTCTTGGCGAGAATGACGCGGTAACCGTAACAGGGTCCTGTTGCATCGCCCAGTCTGCTTCGTCGAGTATGGGCTTACGAAGGGTTTCAATGACCTGGTCCCTGAAGGACCCGGTTTTTCCTGCCAGCTTCTGTTGCGGGGAGCAGGCGGCGAATACAAAACAAATGGAAAAAAATAATTTCATTCTTACAATATGCAAAGAAACCGGCAGGTGAAGCCAGTTTCTTTTCAGGAACTACTATATGCTACGAGAAGATCTTATTACCAGCTATACCTGAAAGGATGCACTGTTTTATCATATATATGTACAGGCCCGTTCGTCGTCAAGATCCCGGCGGTGCGGTCGTCGGTCCTGTCGTTTATATTGATAGGTGCATTTTGATTATTGACCAGTTTCAGGTTGAATTTTCCCTCCGGATCAAATCCTTTTCCGGTGGGTTTGTCAAAAGTAATGTTCGCGGCACTGGATGGATCCGGGTTAGGGATTGTTTTTACAACCACCCAGGCCAGTTTTGAATCATTCCCTGCCACGGTATTCGCCGGTAACAGGCTCTGAATGGAAATGTTGTTTACCCCAATGTTCTCAAAAGTATATTGGCCCTGGCCGATCAGCGATAACAAATAATTTTTTACTGTTTGAACAGAATAGTCGCTCCAGTACATTGCCGGTCTCAGAGAATCGGTACCGGGATTGGCAATGGATGGGATGGGGTTACCAAACGCATCCTTCACAATGATAGGGTAATCATAAAAGAAACCACCCGTAGTTTTGCCTGCCGTCAGCACCCGGATGGCGCTGTTATGCAGGAAAATATAGGTCCGGTTGGGTTTTTCATATTCTGACCAGTCAATGCCTGAATATTCGATCCCCATTCTCATCCAGCGCAGGATCGTATCATTTACGCCACCTACTACAAAACTATCCCTGGAAAGCAGGTAAGCTTTTGCCGTCATATTGACATGCGGGTCGAGCGTTGAGGGGACATAGTTATAATCTTTTTGCAGCTTATAGCAGCCGGTAAGCAAGAAGCCTGCGACGATTAACAAGCCAAATATTGTCCGTAAAGTTTTTTTCATAATCGGTCATTTTTAAATCAGGGTCATTCTCCAATTTTTACCCGCCGTAGGGGGGATTCTGGACCAGCTGGTTGTTTGCATTCAAAACGTTGCGATGCAGCGGCCAGTAGTATTTTCTTTTTTCGCCTCCAAACCCGGTAGTTATGGCCCCTTCTAAATTTTTTCTTTTCTTCCAACACAGATCCATTTTCTTACGAC
>CAYSIU010000011.1:6575-18295 GCA_964431095.1 uncultured Chitinophaga sp.
TCGTTACGTGCTGTAAAATCCAGAAAGAAAAAGTTTTTATAGCTTAAAACAGCCGGTAAGAAAGAAGTTTGCCGCGATTAAAAAGCCAAAAATTGTCCATAAAATTTTTTTCATAATCGGTCATTTTTTAATCAGGGTCATTCACCAATTTTTTACCCGCCGTAGGGGGGATTTTGGACCAACTGGTTGTTTGCATTCAAAACGTTGCGATGCAACGGCCAGTAATATTTTCTTTTGTCTCCTCCAAACCCGGTAGTATCAGCGCCTGCTAAATTTTGTCTTTGCTTCAATACAGGATCCATGATCTGCAGCACATGATCTGTACGCACCAGATCAAACCAGCGTTTTCCTTCCGCAAACAATTCTTTCTGTCTTTCTACCAGTATTGAATCTTCCATCATTCCTTCTGTAGAAGTGCTGATTGCTGTAATAGCGGGAAGTCCTGCTCTTTGGTGAATGACGTTCAGATATCTTAATGCATTGGGGCGATCCCCTTTTTTGTTCAGGGCTTCGGCATACAACAAATACATTTCCGCCAGCCGATACATGGGGAGGTACACTACTTTATCTGTACCTACAGCTGCGGCGGCCTGGGTGCTGGTCAGGTACGCGTTTGCAGCATTAGTGAACCCGCTGGGGCCATACCATTTCAGCAACCTGTCCCAGTTATCTGTTTTTGTTACATCAATAGTTTGCTTGGGGCGCACATCCACGGTGCTTTTTATCCAGTTGCCGAGATATGGACCTTTAAAAAGAAACTCGTAAGTTCTCATGGGTGTATTATTGACAGCCGTGGAAATACCCGACATGCAGGGGCATCCATTCGCAGTTACGTCCCAGTGCAATGTCCATATCGTTTCTTTGACTGTTGGTGGGTTGGTGAAGATCGTTTTCCAGTTACCCGTCACTTCCAGGTCACCGGCAGCACCACCAGTACCCGTTGTAACGGAACCGGCGAGATTATAGGTAGTTCCTGTAGGAGATTTTGATTTCCAGAGATTTTTGAACCAGATAATGGCATTATCATAATCATGCATCCACATATACACATCCGCGAGCATCGCACAGATAGCCCCCTCACCGATGTACCAGACCGTTGGAGTAGCACCTTTTGCCGTCAGGTTGTAAGCAGCATTGAGATCAGATATCACTTGGGCCAGCACACTGTCAACCGGTTTACGCGGGCCTTCAGGATTGGGAATGTTTTGCAGGTAAGGTATTGTTCGGATAGGCGCCCCTCCCCAAACCCGGGCAATATAAAAGTAACAGATGGCCCGCATCGCGTAACACTGCGCCATGTAACTGTTTAATGTAGCAGGAGTAAGTTGTTCGGTAGGAGACGCAATATTATTGATGTCCGGAAATCTAGCAATATTGATATTGGCGCGACCGATCGCGACATATAATGGAGTCCAGTCGGCAAAATTATTATTGGAGGTCAGGCTATTGTAATGTATTTCCGTGGTGGACGAATTGGAATACTGCGCCTGTCTTTCCATATTGTCCGAACGGGCATCGCCCCAGAACGTGTACCTGTTGTTGAACTGCGATTCGCCATACATCAGTTGCTGGAATTGACCATACATACCCGCCATGGCGGCGTCAGCATCATACTTGCTTTTGAAGAACTGGTCAAGTGTTCCGTCTGACAATGGTCTTTCCTGTACCCATTTTTTACAGCCAAGTCCTGTCAATAGCATGAATAAGATCAGGTAACCGTATCTATTTTTTTTCATTGCTTTGATTTTTAAAATTGAATGTTAACTCCCATTCCGAACTCTCTTCTTTTCGGGTATCTGCCGCTATCTTCTCCCGGCTGCAGCGCATTACTGCTGCTGAACTCAGGATCATAGCCCGTATAATCGGTCCATGTCAGCAAATTGATGCCATAAACATAAACGGATGCATTGTTCATGAAAGCTTTCTTTGCCCAGCCTGGTTTTAAGCGGTAGGTTAGCTTGGCACTTGACAGCCGGATAAAGGATGCGTCTTCTATGAAATAACTATTTCCCCCCAGGCGCCTGCTGTTACGTGTATCCCCGCGGACATCAGGAAAATAAGGCCAGGTAGCAACATCACCCTGTGCCTTCCAGGCCCCATAAATGGCTTCGGGAAGCGCCGGCCCGTTGGAGGAGCTATTATTGGTGAGACCCTCCTTAAAGGAGTTGTAAACTTTTCCGCCGATCGTGGCATTCACAATCACATTGAGGGAAAATTGTTTGTAGGTAAATGTATTAATGACACCCAGGTAATACTTGGGCTGCGAGTTCCCGATAATCAGCCGGTCGAGGTCATCGATAACGCCATCATTATTGATGTCTTCCCATTCCGTATCCCCTCCCAGTAACTTCAAACCATTTGAGTATTTACTATACACAGTATCGGAATAAGGTTTACCATTTAAGGTATACCCCGCACAGGTAACGGTATCTTTCCTGGGGCTGGGATTGGAGCCAACATATTTCCTGACCACTACACCGATCGGTGTCAGTTTCTCTCCTTTTTTGGTGTAAGCATTGGAACAATCATATTGATAAATACCTAATTTCTCCCATCCATAGAAATTTCCAATCTTTCCGCCTTCAGTGATAAACCAGTTCGGTTTACCCGAACTGCCGGTGATGAAAGGCGTGTGATTTGCCAGTTCTTTAATGATCCCGTTTTCGTGGGCAATATTACCGCTCAGGTTCCAGGTAAAGTTTTTGGAAGTGTAGGGAACTGCATTCACCTGGAATTCTATTCCTTTGGTTTCAATGTTGCCGATATTCACTTTCATTCCGGTAAATCCCGTACTGGAGGGTAGTGTCCAGTTGTATAAGAGTTTGTCGGTCGTTTTTACATAATAATCTATTGAGCACGCCACTCTTCCATTCAATAGATTCAGGTCCAGCCCCACATTTTTCTGTACGGTCTGTTCCCACCCGAGATCAGGGTTGCCAAAAGTGGTGCTTAGGGAGGCACCGGCAACCCCAGCATAACTGTTATTGGCCTGGTTGACCAGTTGCTGCCAATCATAAAATCCTACCCGGTCATTACCCGTTTGCCCGATACTGAACCTCAGCTTGCCATCCGTCAGCCAGTTCCTGGACCAATTCATGAATTTCTCATCGGAAAAACGCCAGGCGGCCGAACCCGAAAAGAAATTACCTACTGCATTATTGGGGCCAAAACGGGAAGAAGCATCACGCCGGTAGGTGGCTTGCGCGATATACCGGCCTTTAAAGTCATAACCAACACGGGCAAAAGCCGAAGCCGTGGAAGCAGCCTGCCCCCTGTTTTCCTGTTTTGTCAGGTTATCTAAAAAAGCTCCCCTTATGTAATGGACGGTCTCTATGATAAAATTTTTCCCTTCCAAATGGGAATAATCATCTTTCGACCTGTCGCGTTCCAGACCAAACAAACCTGTAAATACATGGTCACCGATTTTCTTACTATAATTCAGGAATCCCTGGACGATCCAGTAAAAAGACCTGTTATTATCATTCCGTGCGATATTTTGAGCCCCGTTATCAGAGAGATACCGTGGCTGAAAATAGAACCCTTGATAACTGGTCAGCTGGCCGTCGAAAGCAAGGGTGAACTTAAGGTCTTTGATGATTTCGTAATCCAACTGGTGGGTCATTTGTGCTTTCAGGGTTTCCCGGGTATTATCTTCCAGCAATGCATTTGTCACCGGGTTTCGTTTTGAATTCAAATAACTGGTCAGTGTTCCATCGGGGTTATAGATTCGTAAAAACGATGGTCGGTCAAAAACAGGTCGTAATGAATTATTGATGCTGGTGAAATTTCCGTAGGACCAGTAAAAGGTCAGGTTGTTGGAATATTTCATTCGTTTGGAGAACTGGAATTCCGTATTGATGCGCGATTGAATGGATTTGTTCCAGGTGTTCAGGGCCGTGCCCCGGTCATTGATATAGTTGATGCTTCCGTAATAAGTAATTCCTTTCTGACCTCCCCCCACGCCGATCTTAATATCATCCCTGTTGCCCCTGTTACCCAGCAGGAGTTTCTGGAGGTCATTATCCGAGTTGAAAGAGGGATTCAATGAATCGGTGAATGTGCCGCTGCTTCCGCTGAGGTCCCCATTTTGCAGTTTCCTGTAATAACGAAGATCGGCTGCATTGGCCGCCTGTATTTTATGCGACAGCCACCCGAAAACTTTAGAATACTGAACATCCACTCTTGGTTTCCCTTCCTTTCCTTTTTTTGTTGTGATGAGGACAACCCCGGCTGCAGCCCTGGTACCATAAATCGCCGTGGAAGAAGCATCCTTCAGGATTTCCACTTTATCAATATCGGCTGGATTGATCCCGGCTGCGTCGTCTGTAAAAACACCATCTACTATATACAAAGGTTTATTACCATCGGAAACAAATGTGCTGATGCCCCGGATCTGTATCGAACCCTGCGCACCCGGCTCACCGTTATCATTCATAATTAAAACCCCGGCAGCCTGTCCCTGGAGTGCATCAAACAAATTAATGGGATTCCGTTCAGCAATCTGCTTGGCATTGACGGAAGAAATGGAACCTGTGAGATCCCTTTTTTTCACCGTTTGTCCATAACCGATCACCACCACCTCGTCCAGGTCGTTGGCCTTGTCTTTTAAAACAACATTCATAGGAGCACCCTGGATAACCGATAATGTTTGTGAAACATAACCAATGGCGCTGAATACAAGGCTCGATTCCCTGGAGGGTACCGTGACCGTAAACGCACCCGCATTATCGGTGGTGACTCCCGACGTGCTGCCCTTGACAATGATGCTGACGTCGGAGAGGCCAACTCCTTTGCTGTCTCTTACCGTTCCCGTGACCTTGATCTGGCCAAAAGTACCGGCGGAGATCAGCATCAATAAAATAGAAAGGAAAAATTGCCAGCAATTTCTATATCCTGCTGGAAAAGAAGGAGTAAATTTTCTTTTCATAAAGCAATCAGTTTTTTAGAACCGTCAGTTAGTATTAAGCATCAGAACCATGCCGTAGCCCGGTTTGAAGGTGGCCCTTCTGTTGCAATTAACTTAGTTTTTCCCCTTTGCTGCTTCATCTTATTATCATTATAATAAGCTATTTTAACATGAAACCAACTACCTCTTTGGATCGGAATAACCCTTAAAACGATTCTTGTTTCGCGGCCGTTATTTAATGAAAAATGTTTTTCTTAAGCGGATATCTACCGATGAACTCCCTATTTGTATTTCAAACTGGCCCGGTTCAATTACCGGGTTCAAATCCTTATCCAGGATGGCCAGATCTCCCGGGTGAAGAACGAACCGCACTGTCTTTTTTTCGCCCGCAGATAAACTAACCCTCTCAAATCCTCTTAGCTGGGTTTCATAGGTGATGACGCTGCTGATAAAATCTTTAATATACAATTGAACCACTTCATCACCTTTCAGACTCCCGGTATTGGTAATATCTATACGGATCAAGATGTCCTTTTGTTTTGTCTGGATAGAATCGACCTGTATATTCTTGTACTCGAATTTTGTGTAACTCAAACCAAATCCGAATGGATACAAAGGACCATTCACGCTGGTTTTCCCATAACCATTCGGTCCATCCGTTGGCTGATCGGCCTGTGAGGCAGGTTTAAAAGGGAAATTCATTTCTATCTGGCCGGTGGTTTTTGGAAAAGTCGTAGAGAGTTTTCCACCGGGATTATATTCGCCAAACAATACTTCCGTAATCGCTTTTCCACCGGAAGGACCGGGAAACCAGGCCTCCAGGATGGAGGGAATAAAACGATCGGCCCAGTTGATGGTTAAGGGCTGACCATTGATCAAAACCAATATAATGGGTTTTCCCGTGGCGTATAAAGCTTCCAGCAACTGTTCTTGTCGCCCTGGAAGATCCAGGGATGTTCTCGATAAACTTTCCCCAACGGTTGTCTCATCTTCACCCAATACTGCAATGATAACATCTGCATCCCTTGCTGCCATGACGCCTTTGTTGATGCTGTCCTGTTCCTGTTTGCTCAGGGGGGTGGGTATGATCTCCGTTTCCGGCCAACCGGGGTTGACCACATCACAACCTTTTTCATAACGGACAGAGACACTATTTCCCAGGTAGTTTCTGACCCCTTCCAGCACGGGAGTCACATGATTATTCGACGGGCCATAGCGGCTGACTGCATAATTTTCTGCGTTGGCAAGCGGTCCCGTAATTAAAATATTTTTCACTTTGCTCTTATCCAGGGGCAGTAAATGATTTGCGTTCTTCAACAGAACAATGGACTCCCTGTTTAGTTGCAATTCCATTTCATCGTCTGTGGATGTGTGAACTATCCGGTCGGCGTTCTTTACGTCGGTAACATAAGGATGATCGAATAAACCGACCATGAACTTCACCCGGAGAACATCTCTTACTCTTTCATCCACTATTTTTAAAGACAACTTTCCTTCTTTGACAAGTTCACGGACATTTTTTATATAAGTTTCCGGTGGAGAAAAATTGGTCCAGACATTCAGTCCTGCTTCCACTGCGATCCTTGTGGCTTCTTTAAAATCAGCTGCCAGGTGGTGCTTGCTGTAGATAAATTCAACTGCTTTGCTGTCCGAGACAACATATCCTTTAAACCCATATTTTTTTCGGAGCAGCTCCGTTAAAAAATAATAGCTTCCGGTAACCGGCACTCCGTCCCAATCATTATAACTGCTCATCACGCCCAATGCATGTGCTTCTTCTACCACACGACGAAAAGGATAGAGGTATAATTGATGCAATTCCCGCGGCGCCACATGAGGATCGGTTCTTGCATTTCCGTCCCGACCGCCCTTGGGCACACTATATACCGCAAAATGTTTGAGCGTGGATGCCACTCCCTGTTCCTGGATCCCCAGACACATTTGTTTCCCCAATTCTGCGATTAAAAAAGGGTCTTCACCATAGCATTCCACTACTCTTCCCCATCGCTGGTCCCTGGCCGGGTCCAGGATCGGTGCATAAACATTCGTGTAGCCCAGCGCTTTGGCTTCTCTTCCTACGGTTTGCCCTGCTTTCCTTACCAGGCTCCTGTCCCAGGTACTACCAATCGATATGGGCGCCGGTAACGGAGTGGCTCTGTCATGACAAAGCCCATGAATCCCTTCGTTGGTAAAATCAACCGGGATGCCCAATCTTGTTTCTTCTACAAACCATTTTTGAATCGTATTGATGGCTTCTGCGTGTTTGCTGAAAGGATAGGAATAGGGGCTCACTACTTTTGGATGGTAAGGGAGACTGTTCAGCTCCTCATCAATATTGGCGATCCCGTCCTTCCAGATCTCTTTTTTCCAATTCGCGGTGGGCATTTCATCTTTTAATACGCGTCCATACCCATAGAGGGTGGCGAGCTGGCAGGTTTTTTCTTCAAGTGTCATTTGGGAAAGCAGGTCCTCGATGCGTCTGTCCAGGGGCTGAGTGGGGTCTTCGAAAATGTCTTTCTTCCCGTTCTTGTTGAAATCGATCCAGTTGGTATGATAGATACTTCCCGGCTGGGCCGATAACGCGCAGAGGTTCAGGCAAAGAATGACCGTGAAAAGGATTTTCATTATATGATAATAAATAAAACTTTTAAAAATAGTCGGCTCCCGGTTAGTGCCAGTCAGCTTTTTTTACGCTCTATTCACTGTTATATTCCAGCATTCGGGAATACCGGTTCCTTTCCTTTGGTTTTCTGACCCCGCTGCTTGCACGCACCTTGAGAATAAAAAGGTTCCGGCTTAAGGTAAGATTTTCCTTTTTGCTTCGCCAAAGGGCCTCCCATTGGGGATTTGCCCTGGCAGGAATTTTTCCCCTTTTAAAATATTTCCTTTGTTCCTGCGTCTACCTCTGCAAATGGGGCAGACAATGACCATCCCGGTGGCGGAACAGCAAAAGCAAAATATCATCAGGGCTTTCCGTGCGTACGGTAAGCGATTGTTTTCTTTTATTCGCGGCAGGGTGCGAACAAGAGAGGATGCCGAAGATATACTGCAGGACGTATGGTACCAGTTCAGCAATGTGATGAACAGCGAACCCATTGAACAGGCCAGTGCCTGGCTGTTCCGGGTAGCCAGAAACAGGATCATTGATCAGTATCGCAGGCCCAAACCGGAATCACTGGACGAGGAAATATTCTCTAAGGACGAAGAAAACGGATTTAACCTCCGGCAATTATTGATGGTGGAACGTTCAACGCCCGAAACGGAGCATCTCCGGAGCTTATTTTGGGAGGAATTATTTTCCGCCCTGGGTGAATTACCCGAAGAACAGCGGCAGGTTTTTATCTGGAATGAACTGGAAGATATTCCTTTCGGGGAGATCTCCCGGCGCACCGGTGAAAAGATCAATACGCTGATCAGCCGGAAACGGTATGCCGTACTGCACCTGAGAAAACGATTGGAAGAATTGTATAAAGAAATTATTGAACCTTAAAATTTAAAATTATGAGACGAGCTCGTATTGCAAGAATGGTCTTACTGTTTATTTTGATCGCCCCGATTTTAGTATTTCTCTTCGGGAGCCTTGTCATGTGGCTTTGGAATAATGCACTGGTCCCTGTACTGCACGTGTCCACCGTTACATTCTGGCAGGCCCTGGGGATATTGGTATTGGCAAAGATCCTGTTCAGCAGTTTTGGCGGAAGAGGCCGGTCCAATTGGTCCTACATGAAACAAAGGATGATGTGGCGGAACATGACGCCGGAACAGAAAGAAAAATTCAGGGAAGAATGGAAAAACAGATGCGGCAGGGGAGGATATAAATCCTGGGATGCGGAAACCGATGTTGAGCCAGGGACTTCCGGATCCTGATGGTTGGCAGCCCGGTTCTTTCACAACTGCAGGTGACACGCTGCCTGCTGTGGATAGCTTAACCAACGAAACGGCACAGGTCCTTCAACGAAAGGTTACCTCCACAAAACACCAGTACAATATTGTCAGCCTCTTTGAATTGATTTTTTAATCTAGTGGCCGCAGCCAGCGTGCAGGAAGCGGCCGGCTCGGTTAAGACTTTCAGGCGTTCTAAAATAAATTGCAATGCCTGCACTGCCTCTTCATCCGAAACAACGATCACACCCTCCAGATGTTCCTGAGCAATCGCTAAAGTTTGCGGGGAAACAGAAGGAGCGCCCAGGGTTTTGGCAATGGAAGTAATGGCAGCAAGTTCTACGGGATGACCGGCTTTGATTGCCTGGGACATTGCATCTGCCCCTTCCGTTTCCACCCCCCAGATCCTGACAGCAGGTTTAATTGTTTTTATGGCGGTACTAACCCCACCTTCAAAACCGCCGCCCCCGATGCTGATGAATAGATCCGTGAGTTCCGGAAAATCTTCCATGATCTCAAGACCCAATGTTCCTTGTCCCGCCATCACCAGGGGGTCATCAAAGGGATGGATGAAGATCCTGCCTTCCGATTCATACCATTTTATTTTGGCAAACGCATCAGCGATGGTAGGTTGAAGGTCTATCTCAGCTCCGTAATGGCGGGTTGCTTCAATATAATTATACGGGGTTGATTCGGGCATGAGCACCACGGCATCGACCTGTAAAACCTTCGAAGCATAAGCCACAGCCTGGGCATGGTTACCACCGCTGATGGCCACCACACCCTGCTTTCTTTCTTTTTCGGACAGACTCAGGAGTTTATTAAAAGCTCCGCGAACTTTAAAAGATCCTGTCTTTTGAAAAAGTTCGAGCTTAACAAAGACATTTGTTCCCAGGAATTGACTGAGCGCATCGCTGTGCTCCAGAGGAGTCCGTTTGATATAGGGCCTTATGCGTTCCTGTGCCTGTTGAATAGCTGAGACATCCATAACCTTATTCCCATTATTCATTGGGTAATCACTAAGCTACAAGGAAAATCCGAAAGGGATTCCATGCAAATACGGTCACAGTAGTTTTACTTTTTATCAGCGGGTTTCCGTAATAAATTCAAATAAAAACAAGATGTATTTCCTGTACTTATTACGGTGGAAAAATTTTTAGGATTGGCTTTCAGCTTCGGCCATTTTTAAAAGTCGGGCTGGCACTGTCTTTGAGCCGTTTGTGGAAATTCAAATACCATGAAAAAACTATTGACAGTTTTCGTACTGGCAACTCTTACTCTTTATTTTTCTCCAGCCCGGGCACAGATGGCAGTGGGTCTCAAAGGCGGACTGAGCTATGCCAACCTGAGCGGGTTTGACGGGAATAGCCGTGTAACGGGTCACGTGGGACTCTTCCTGCATTATTCCATACATGATCGCTGGCAGTTTCAACCGGAACTCATCTATTCCGGCGAAGGAGAGCGTATTGTGGGAGACGGCAGTGGTTCCACCATTGCCCTGGCGTATGTCAATATCCCGTTGATGATCCAGTATTTCCCGGCAAAGCGATTGTATTTCGAGGCCGGACCCCAACTCGGTTTCCTCGCAGGCGCGACAAGTAAAGACAGCAGTTCGGGTCATCTCAATTTAAAACGGGATTTCAGTAATTCCCAGTTCGCCATCAATCTGGGTGCGGGTGTAATAGCGAGCAAAAAACTCGGGTTTTATGTGCGCTATGATTTTGGTTTGACCGATATCTACCGTTTCAACGATATCCAGGATCATAGCCGGGTCTGCCAGGTGGGTGTAACATTACGGCTCAAATAATAGATTTTATTAGCTCGGCATCTTCCTTAGCCGGCGGGCCCCTTGAGATCCGCCGGCAAATTATTTTACCTCTTTCGTTTTAAAGTTTAATTTCATGTCCTTTCCGCCTGGGCAAAGCTACCATCCATTCCTTTTCCCGGAATGACAATAGATGGGGATCCGTTATTTCTGTGATGAAGGGTGTGTTTTCAATTATCAAACCCAGCAGTCATGAACAAAAAATCCCGCCATCTGCGTTCCCGGGGAGCCATACTCCTTGTTATCCTTTATTTGTTGCTGTTCCCGTTGTTCAGCCAGGCTAGCGGTTGGACCGGCGTTAAGATCGTTAATGCTAGCCCGATCGATATTAGCTGTGGGAATACACTTGAACTGGATGTGGAAATATCCTATTTCAGGGATGAGGACGATAATGATAAATACAGCGACAAACTTTTCCTGTATCAATATAACAAAAACTGGTTCGATGATCAAATGTTCAAACTTGACGTTAGCATGCCGGCTGCCAAAGGCAATGGGAAATTTGTGGTCAAGGTTACGATCAAATGTGATACCCAGAATCCCAATGGCAAGTGTGATTTTAGCTCAGGAGGGATGAATATGGAAAAAGGGAGCGGTCAAAGCCCTCACCAGATTTATGCCTACATTAATGGATTTGAGTCACCAAAAGTCACCGTGAATTGCAAAAAAAGCACCGGCGCCCTGGCTTATGTGATGCCAAAGGATGAACCAATTCACCAGGGAGGGATTGCCGTAATCGCCCTCGCCGTTGCCAGTCCCTGGATCGCGGTTAACAACATCGATCTGCTCATCACTCATACCGTTCCCAGGGCTTCGGCAGCCTGTGAAATTGACAATATATTCCGTGCTAAATGCAAAACAGTAAGTATCGATAGCAGTCGGAGAGGCCGGATAAGAATCATGGCACAATTGCTGAAGCCGCAGTTGATCGCAGGGCAAATTACCATCGCTTTTATTCGTTTGAAGACCGGGTATCAAACTCCCTTTGGCCGTTATATGATTGAAGTGGATACTTCGTCGAGATTTCTGGATGCAAATTCAAAAATGATCGATGCCCATCTTGGGGCGCAGGTAATTGCTGTAGTGCCCAATGATACAAAACCCCCC
>CAYSIU010000012.1:0-5853 GCA_964431095.1 uncultured Chitinophaga sp.
AAACGTGTGCTTACAGCTAGGAAAATGGTGTATACGTTCGCTATAATTGAAAATTTCTTCCTGTGCTGCGTAAATAAACGATCCGAAACACCACTAAAATAAAGATCGGGGAACAACTACTCAGTCCCGGAAAGGTTCTTTAAAAGCTTAATGCTTTCTTTTATACAAATAAGGCATTTAACAATAAAACAAACCCCAGGACGCCAAAGGCGCCGATCGGGTTCAGCCAAAGAAACCCCATTTTGAAAATACCGGTCCGGGTGAGAATATAAACAGTGAGTACGAGTAATTCCGCGAGCAAGGCCGACACAAATACTACATGACCGCTCCTGATCCTTTTCAGGAAGAAAGCAACGAGGAAAACGCCGAGTATCACACCATAGAACAATGAACCCAGCACATTCACTGTTTCGATCAGGCTGTTCCCGATATTATAGGTGAACATGGCCACGATAATGCAAAAAATGCCCCAGGCAAGTGTGTACCATTTTGATAAACGGTATTCATCTTCACCGCTCTCCTTCTTTTTGGTGAACCGCCGGTGAAAATCGACCATTGAACAGGAAGCCAGTGAATTGATGGCCGCAGCAATACTGCCCCAGGAGGCAAGGAAAATGATCGCGATCAGCAACCCCACCAGTCCCACCGGCAGGTAATCCACCACAAAGCGCAGGAAAATATAATTAGCATCATTGCTGTCTCCATTGGGTATTTTCTCCTTCAGCCACCGGATGACCTTGCCCCTGAGTGAATCGGATCTTGCCTGCAAACTTCGAAGTGTCTGTATCGACCGGTCTCTGATGTCGCTGTTATTTTTTTGTGCCGCCACAAAATCATCCACGGCGTGCTGTTTCTGCACCTGGATCGCATCATATTGTTTTTGAACAAAAAGAAAAGAATCCCTCAAGGCCGAATGTTCCAGTTTTCTGACCTGCACTTCATTGAAAAAAACAGGCGCTTTATTGAATTGATAAAAAGTAAAGACCAGCACACCAATCAGCAGGATCAGGAATTGCATGGGCACTTTTACCAACCCGTTCATGAGCAGTCCCATCCGGCTTTCTTTCAACGATTTTGCAGTCAGGTACCTGCCCACCTGGCTTTGATCGGTTCCGAAATAAGAAAGAGCAAGAAAAAATCCCCCGATGATCCCGCTCAGCAGGTTGTACTGGTCGCTCCAGTCAAATCCCTTTTTGGTGAAACCCGTGGTGATCACATTCAGTTTATTCAGCTTCCCTCCTATTGCAAGCGCATCGGTGAAGCCTACATGGGGCGGTAACATTTTTATTACCATATATGCAGCGAGGAACATTCCTGTAAAAACAATGATCAGTTGCAGTTGCTGTGTATAGGCCACTGCTTTCGCCCCGCCCGACATGGTATAGATGATGAGAAAGCCCCCCATGAAGATATTGGTCCAGATAATACTCCATCCGAACAACGATGAGAGTATGATAGACGGCGCAAATACACTGATACCGGTAGAAAGACCCCGCGAAAGCAAAAACAAAAAAGAAGTAAGGGTTCTTGTTTTATTATCAAATCTTGTTTCCAGGTATTCGTAAGCCGTATAAACCTTCAGGTTTCGGAAAATAGGGACAAAGAATATACAAATGACGACCATGGCCAGCGGGAGGCCGAAGTAATATTGCACAAACCGCATCCCGTCGGTATATGCCTGGCCCGGTGCGGACAGGAAAGTGATGGCGCTTGCCTGTGTTCCCATGATGCTCAGCAGCACCAGGCCCCAGGGCATGCTGCGGTTGCTGAGGAAATAACCATCAAGGTTATGCGTTGTGCGGCTCTTATACAAACCATAGCTGATGATCGCCAGCAGGGTTACAACCAGTACTATCCAATCCAGCCGGCTCATGCAAACCTTTTAGTGAACAAATAAAACAAAACGATTAGTAATACGAGGAACAGGATAACAAAAAAGTACCAGCCGGACCAGCTTTTGAATAATGGCGCCTTATCGTTGTCCGTTGTTTGCATATATCATTTGCGGGTGGTCCGTAACCAACCAGTCATTACGATCATCACCCCAAGGATCAAACCCATGATGATCCCGATCCTTATTCTTTTTATAATAACACCTAATGCCAGCCCGAGCAGGATGGCAAAGACAAATGCCACTTCTCCACGTCTCACATTTGGTTTTTTTTGTACTGACATTTCAAATGTTGAAAATAGAGGAGTGCCCTCAAAGTCTTCCTGTTGTGAATATAGAGGGCTAAAATCCTTTCTTTTTATTCAAAGCAATTAAATTCGCCATCAACCGGTAAGCCCCGGGTACCCCGGCCGGTAATTCTCTGAAAAAAACAAGTCCCGTATACACAAACCAGCCTTTGCCATACCGCGCCACGATCAGGCTCCCGTCGTCCGATTTTTCTCCCGGGTCAGCCATACCGACCAGTTTCTCAAATTTACCCGTAGTGTCACTGGCATGATATATACTCCGTTCCTGTATCCATCCTTTAAAATCCTCGTCGGTTATTTTATTGGGAAAATTAAAAGCAGGGTGATCGGGCTTCAACAAGGTTACCGCTGCATTCTCATCCGTGACACGGTTGCGGGTAATGTCAAAATTATAAGGTCCGATCTTCGCTCGTACCGGTCCGATCTGGTTACTCGTGTTATACTGAACGATCAGGTTGCCCCCTTCATTGATAAATTTCATCAACTTGTCATAGTATTTGTTCATCCATTCATTGGTATTATAGGTCCTCACACCGGTAATGATCACATCAAACTGTTTCAGGTTGTTCCTTGCCAATTCTTTGTTGCTGAGAAGGGTTACCTCATAGCCCATTTGTTCCAGCGCTGCGGGCACTTTATCGCCTGCCCCGACGATATAACCTATCTTTTTATTGAAGGTCTTAAGACCAATATACTTTACCTGCAGGTGGGTCTCTTTGAAGTAAACGATGGACGGGATATGATTATAGCTAATCGTCATCTGGTCATATACTTTTTGTCCATTTTCCCTGCTGAATTCATACCGGTTTGTAAAATCGGGAATATCGGTCTTGCTTTTGCTCTTCGGGTCAATTCCTGCAGGCAGATTTACCTTTACAGAATCATCGATACTGATTATTTCCTTCCGCTGGGCCATTAACGAATCCGCCCTGTTATTGATCCCGTAGGTCCTGATCCGGTTGTTATTCTTATTAGATGTGTATGTTTTCTGGAATTGTGCAGCTCCTTCAGCGTTGGTTACGATCCGGGTTTCAGGGTCGATATTCAATGTAAACGACGGAACCACTGAAACCGGCCAGTATATTTCGCCTTTCACCGGGTCGGTGAATTTATATTTCACCGGTTGCACAAAACTGAAAGATTCTCCGTAGATCTTCACCTGTATCATGGCCCTGTAAGCCGGGTCCACATCCGGCTGGCCGATCTTTTGTTGGTCGCTCACATTGAAATGACCTTCGTCCATTTTATTCTCCAGCCAATAGGGCTGCGTAATGTTTTTGGAGGCAGGAACGAAAAATGTTTTTGAAAAATTAACATTCTTATTCTTTACTAACGGTGTAGAAAAAGCCGAATCAAAATTATCCACCGTTATCCGTTGCAATACAGCATCGGTGCCCAACCGGTTATTAAAAGAGAAATTGATGCGGACAGAATCTGTTTGCACTGCCAACTGTTCATTGGTGGTTGCATCGAGGAACAAACCGCTGCATTGTGCAATCAATTGGACTGTTTCTTTTTGTTTTTGGTTTTTCCAGGACCCATCCGGCAGTTGACTCATGGCCTTATATAATTTCACCAATCCCTCCACGGATCTTTCGGGGTGAAAAAGATCAAACACATTCGTAAGACTATCTATCATTTGGGCGATCCTTTCCCCGCCCGCCACTTTTTTCCACGACAGCTCCACCCCATCCATCAGGTCATTGACGGGTTGATCCGCTTTGGTAGCTTTGAAATATTCCAGTATTTCACCCCTGCTGGCCGGAACACCAAAACCCTGGCTTTTGTGCTGGCTGCGGCTTTCCGCGGCAATCTCCCCGTAACTTTTACCGAGCAAAGGATTGTATCCGCCCACATCAATTTTCAGCTGGTCATCACGGGTCGTGTTGGTAGTACCGAAATTAAAAGTGTTCCACAATAATCTTTTGACCTTCCAGATTGAAACATATTTCAATTGTTCGGGGAAACGATTGGGATCCGCGGCAGCGTCAAATGCTTCATTGGCGAGGATAGCGGAAGCGGTATGATGTCCATGTCCACCTTCACCGGTGGTGGGGAATCTTGTGATAATGATATCGGGTTGAAATTTCCGGATCACCCAAACCACGTCACTGAGAATTTTTTCCTTATCCCATTTGGCAAATGTTTCTTCCGGGTTTTTGGAATAACCAAAATCAAAGGCCCTGGTAAAAAATTGTTCGCCCCCATCGATCCGCCGGGCGGATAATAATTCCTGCGTTCTTATCAACCCCAGTTCGATACCCTGCTCGTCCCCGATCAGGTTCTGGCCACCATCTCCCCTCGTCATCGAAAGATAACCGGTGCGGTATAATTTGTCCTTTGATAAATAAGCGATCAGTCTTGTGTTCTCATCATCGGGATGTGCCGCTATGTACAACACCGAGCCCAGGACATTCAGTTTTCGCAGGGCCAAATACATATCAGCCGAGGTCCAGCTTTGAGGAGATTGGCATTGCAAGGAACAAGGAACGAGGAACAAGGCACAGGGTACAAAGCACAACGCGCGGGCAAAAAAGGACAATGATTTTCGCATCAAACTCAATTATTTTGCAATATAACTCTTGTTAAGAATGTCAAATTGCCGTTTGTATAATCCGCCATGCTCAGACCTTCGATTGATCATCGTACCCACTGTTCACCATCCACCATTCATGATTGATTATTGACCCACCAAAAACACCGCATTGCAAAACATCAGCTTCCCGTTCTCCCAGAAACTGCGGAACAAAACATCATCGGCCAGGTAGCTGATGCTGCCTGCTCCCACCTGCTGCACGCCGAACAGCAGGCCATCCTTTAGTTTTTCTTTCAGTTTTGAACCAACAAAACCAGCCACCTGGTTGTCTTTTTTGATCACACCTACATTCCAGCCGTTGTCTTTGATAAATTCATAAATATTTTCATCCAGCTTAAGCGTGTAATAATATTTCGGGTATCCATAAGCAAGGGGATGCGTATTGTCCAGCTCCACTTTATAAATCGAGCCCGGGATGGTGCCGGGAATAAAATCTCTTTCCCTGTCTTCGAATTTTTTCAATACATCATAAGTCACCTTATCATCTTTCCGCGAGCTGTCATCCGTTTTTTTCTGCCGGATCCCCAATTCCACTTTTGCAAGGGCACTCACGGCCCCCTGCAGGGCCACTACCCTTCCTCCTTTGTTGATCCAGTCTTTAAATGCATCGAGGGTAACTTTGTCGTCGAGAAACCGGTAATAGCCATCCGGCAAAATCAACACGTCAATGTTTTTCCAGTTATGGCCGGGATCATTTGCATTCATCAACGTAACGGGATAATCCAACTGCTGCTCAAAAAGCTGCCAGACTTCTCCCGCCGCATTTGCGTTCACCCCTTCCCCGGTCAGCAATACCACTTTCGGGGCCCTGAATGAATGCACTTTACTGCTCCCGAAATCAACCCCCTTGTCCACAAAACCGGTTGTGACCGGGTAAAGTTGTATGCCATCCGCATCGGCCACCTGCCGGATGATGGTCCAGAGATCATTGCCCAACGATCGGTTAGCCGTTGCCAATACAATGATTGCACCGCGGTCAAACTTATTTCCATTTACCTCAAATGGTTTTTCTGCATACCGAAACAGGTTCCCTTTTTGCAAAAGATGATCAGCTCCTC
>CAYSIU010000012.1:5863-17432 GCA_964431095.1 uncultured Chitinophaga sp.
ACCGTGCCTGGACTCTTTGTTGGAAAAAGTAACCAGCTGCTCTTACTGTTTGTATCCCGTTCCAGGGAATCACATATCCATAAGAGGTAACTGGATTCGTGATCTTATTTTTTTCGGGCACAGGACCGCTGACATTGATCCGGTCATGGCAGGCATATGCATCAAGACCGAACGCATAAGGAAGCGACCAGGCGGTAATATCATAGGTAACGGAATCAACCAGTTTGCTCCTTGGTTCCAGCAAGGCCTTTGCCAGTGCAGACTTGGGCTGAAAAGAACTGATCACTATATCATTGCCACCAATTGTAAACGATTCTTCCTTACCGGTTGCATAATTATATCCTTTCGCTGCACCGGAACCATTCCCATATTGAATGCCGTTCCTGTCAAGCATCCGTGTAAGCACCGCGATCCTTTCGCTATTCTTCGGGTCATATTTTATTACATATGTTTTGTATTCTCCCACCCCTGATGCAATTGCATCCGTAAAATATTTATGAAATTCTTTTACCAGTTTTTCCGCATTCAGGGAGGAGATCTCGATCGTACTGAGCGAAGTGGTGAAGTGGTGTATGGCCCTGTCATAGAGCGTAAGCGTATCGCCTTCGGGGTTGATGGCTGCCGTACCGGCCATGCTATGTCCCCCTTGCTCATAGGTCATACCGATCGAGCCGTTATAGGTGGGCCAGGTATCGCCATAGGAAGGGTAAAACAGATCATAATATTCACGGGTGTAGTATAACCAGCCCTTTGCATCAAAATATTTCGCATGGTTCTTCCCGATCGTAGTTTGGAATTCACGTTGCCAGGGAGTGATCACTTCATGAAAAGGCTGAGCAGCCGGAGCAAAGTAATAGGGGTTGTCGATGCCCTGCTCATGAAAGTCTACATGCACATGCGGCATCCATTGGTTGTACACCGTCATCCTTTGCCGGGTTTCCACCTGTGTTTCCCAGGCCCAGTCACGGTTCAGGTCAAAATTGTAATGATTGGTCCGCCCGCCGGGCCAGGGTTCATGATGTTCTCTTGCCATCAGTTGAGGATTGGCATTTTTTCCCACCACGGAATTGAACCAGTTCACGTAGCGGTCCCTCCCGTCGGGGTTGACGCAAGGATCTATGATCACCACGGTATTTTTCAGCCATTCTTTCGTTTGAGTGTTCCCGGGATCAACAAGGGCGTACAGCGTAAGCATGGCTGCTTCCGAGGAAGAAGCCTCATTGCCGTGCACATTATAACTGAGCCATACAATAGCCGGTGCATTGGTTTCTGTTGGAGCAGTTCTGTCGGTCGATAAACTGGCCAGTCGCAGG
The DNA here is from genome assembly GCA_964431095.1 of uncultured Chitinophaga sp. Lineage (GTDB taxonomy): Bacteria > Bacteroidota > Bacteroidia > Chitinophagales > Chitinophagaceae > JJ008. Next base: position 7,177 of record CAYSIU010000012.1, read on the forward strand.
TTATTTATCCGGATCTCTTCCAGGCGTTGCATATTCCCTGGTGAAGAAACAAAAACCAGTTGCAGGGGACGACCTTCATTCGTCTCCCCATATTGCAGCAATTTCACCATCGCCGGGGCATTGGATGCAACTTGATCAAAATAAGAGGCAATCTTCCACCCCGGGGTATACCGGTTCCCCACCCGGTAACCTAAAAAATCTTCGGGTGATCGCAACTGTGCCCTGGCCGAAGCAAACAAACTGATGCCAACCAAGAAGTAAATGATTCTGCGAAGCATTTGGCATGGTTTAATAAAGCAAGATAACAAACAGGTTGTGATTTGCCAGCCTTTTTGTATAGCAGCCAAATCCCGTGATTTATGTAGTTTTATTGTTCTGAAAATGATTCCCGATGAGAAATAAAATTGTTGTCTTCGGTTGGATGACCCTGTTATTCTTTTCCTGTCATCCCTCACGGAAAAATACTGCCTTCTCATCTGCGATCGATCCTTACCAATACCATCCGGTTAAAAAAGTTGTGGCCATGAATGGGGCTGTCGTCTCGGCTCATCCCCTGGCGAGCAAAGTGGGCTTAGAGATCCTCAAACAGGGCGGCAATGCGATTGATGCCGCCATTGCCACGCAACTGGCATTGGCAGTGGTCTACCCACAGGCAGGTAATCTTGGCGGCGGTGGTTTTATGGTGGCCAGGTTGAGCAATGGTCAATTGCTGGCGCTTGATTATCGCGAAAAGGCGCCGGGCAAAGCCGATCGGAATATGTTTGTTGACCCGGATGGAAAAGCGAGGATGGACAAAAGCCAGGACGGTCATCTTGCCAGCGGAGTACCCGGAACCGTGGCGGGATTATTCGCATCGCATCAATATGGGAAGCTTCCCTTCGAACGATTGATTGAACCTGCCATTGAGCTTGCAGAAAAAGGCTTTGCGATCAATGAGCACGAAGCCAGGAATCTGAATAATCTCCAGCCTGATCTGAAGAAATTCAATACCGTGATGCCGGTGTTTGTCAAAGCTTCCGGGTGGAAGGTGGGCGATACCTTGATCCAGACCGACCTTGCCAACACGCTCAAAAGGATCCGCGATAAAGGTGTTGACGGATTTTATAAGGGTGAAACGGCGAGGCTGATCCTGGAAGAAATGAAAAGAGGAAAGGGTATCATTTCTTACGATGATCTTGAAAATTATAAAGCAAAGTTCCGACCGGCTTATACATTCAATTATAAAGGTTATACAATTGCGGGAATGCCCATGCCCAGCAGTGGTGGTTTGCTTCTTCACCAGATGATGAAAATGATTGAGGAAAGGAATATCGGAGCGATGGGTTTTGAATCATTACAGGCTGTTCAGTTAATGACAGAAGTGGAAAAAAGAGCTTTTGCCGACCGTGGGGAATATATGGGCGACGCAGATTTTTATAAAGTGCCTGTGAAGATGCTGACCAATGATGTATACCTGCGGGGAAGAATGAAAAATTATGATCCCACAAGGGCTACACCCGGCAGTGAGATCAGACCCGGTGTACTGCCCAGGGCAGAAAGCGAACAAACCACCCACCTGAGTGTAATCGATAAGGATGGCAATGCAGTGGCGGTAACCACTACATTGAACAATTCCTACGGTTGCCGGACCGTGGTGGGCGGTGCCGGTTTTTTCCTGAATGACGAGATGGATGATTTCAGCATCAAACCCGGCGTACCCAATATGTACGGCGCCATCGGCGGTGATGCCAATGCGATCGCCCCGGGCAAAAGAATGCTGAGCTCTATGACGCCTACTATTGTAATGAAAGATAATAAACCCTACATCATAGCAGGCACACCCGGCGGCACCACGATCCCCACATCTGTTTTCCAGACCCTGATTGATATCATTGAATTTAACATGACGACAGAGGATGCAGTCGATAAACCCAAGTTTCATCATCAATGGCTGCCCGATACGCTTGATGTAGAAAAAGGTTTCCCGGCTGCTATCAAGGAAGCACTGCAGAAAATGGGGTATCTCGTCAGGCAAAGAAGCAGCATCGGGCGCACTGAAGTGATCCGGGTGTTACCTGCCGGAAAATTTGAAGCGGCGGCGGAGAACCTGGCCGATGGTACAGCAGAAGGGTATTAATTATTCGATGCCGATATTACTTACCGGCTGACAGTAGTCGGACAGAGATACGTGATAATTTTTAATCGTCTCAACATATAATTATGATAGCCGTTAGTAAAGAATATTTAATGACCGTGATTCGCCGATTGAAATATTACAAGGAACTCGGGGATAAAACATTTGAGCAACTGGGCGAAGAAGATTTTTATTATCGTCCGAACGAAGAATCCAACAGCATCGCCATCATTATCCAGCATATCGCCGGTAATATGCTCAGCCGCTGGACCAATTTTTTAACGGAAGATGGTGAAAAAGAGTGGCGGAACCGGGATGATGAATTTGAGATCCATACTTACAGTAAACAGCAGTTACTGGACTTATGGGAAAAAGGCTGGACCTGTTTCCTGAAAGCGATAGAACCGTTAAAGAAAAAAGAGCTGAAGAAAACCATTTATATACGCAAAGAATCCCTCAGTGTGATTGATGCGATCAACCGGCAATTGGCTCATTATCCTTATCATATCGGCCAGATCATTTATATCGCTAAGATCATTAAAGACACCCACTGGAAGAATCTTTCTATCCCAAAGGGGCATTCGCAGGTGTACAATACAACAGCCCCAATAAAAGATCCAGCCAAAAAATTTTAAAAGTATATAGCGGCACCAGGTCAATAACAATTAACTAACCAAATAGTTTCCTCAAAGGTTGTGTGAACGGGATATTATAACTATTTTTATCGCTTATACCATCCCCTTCCGATATGAAAAAAAATTATCTTGTGTGCGCCTTCCTGTTGTTAACCCTCCCGGGTATCTGCCAGAAATTGCCAAGTTTTGGCGAGAGAAAATTCGGTGTTTTTGGGGGACCCCAGGTCACTTATTCCAGGTATATTATCCGGAACAGCGTCCAAAAAAATGAGATCAAATACGGTTTCCAGGCGGGTGTAGGTCTGAAGATACCCTTTGAAGGAAAATTATTTTTTACACCGCTTGGGTTTTACAGCCTGAAGGGCTATAAAGTGACCCTCACCCAATCTACATTTCCCCCGGATTCTTTCGCAACCGATAACAATACCACGATTCATACTTTTGAAGTAGCCGCTTTACTTCAATACGATCTGGGTGACCAGCCGGGTCATTTCTTCTTCCGGGCCGGGCCATCTATAGATTTCCAGCTATTCGGTAAAGAAAATTTTAACAGGTCCAATGCCGGTCCTGTCAGCCGAAACATGAAATTCAGCTTTGGCGACTATGGTCATTTCGGTGCCAATATATTGCTACACTTTGGGTATGAGACCAGCAGTGGTTTTGTTATTTATGCGCAGTACACGCTTGGCATTGGCAGTATCAATAATGCCGATAATGGACCAACCATTAATCACCGCGCTGCCGGTATCACGATCGGCAAATATTTTGACTGGTAAGTACGGTGAGAGGACATGAACAATTCATCTCCTTACCTCTTCTTCTTTGCGTTGGCTTATATCCCCACCAGGTATTGCTGGTTAATATAGCGGGCCACTTCCATAAGATTTTTTGTTTTCTCAAATACGGCCAACTGCCTGTCTGCCCCGGTACCGTTTTCCAGCATCTTATGTACATAAGCGATTCGATGGCGGCTGCCGAGATGATCCAGTACGGGGTCAAGAAAATCAAGCAACTCATAGATCAGGCTCCTGGTGTTTACTTCTTCTTCCTTGCCAAAATCGATCAGGTGCCCGTCCACGCCATAGCGGCTTGCTCTCCATTTATTCTCATTCAGCAGTGCCCTCGAGTATTGGATGAAATTGAGGTTCTTGGAACGGAGCATGTAGATGCGGGCACAAACAGCCTGGAACAATGCTGCCAAAGAAATGGTCTCATCCACCGTTAGAGGAACATCACAAATGCGGAACTCGACCGTATTGAAAAAGGGATGCACCCTCAGGTCCCACCAGATCTTCTTGGCGTTATCAATACAATTGGTCTTGATCAGGAGCTTGACGTAATTATCATAGGCTTCGATGCTTTCAAAAGAATCGGGGATGCCGGTGCGGGGAAATTTATCAAACACCTTGGTGCGAAAAGATTTGTATCCGGTCATCCTTCCCTCCCAGAACGGGGAGTTGGTGCTAAGCGCAAAAATATGCGGCAGGAAATACCGGGTGCTGTTGGCAATATGATTGGCCATCTCGCGGTTCTCCATTCCCACGTGCACATGCAACCCGAAAATCAGGTTGCTCCTCGCCGCTTCCTGCAATTCATTCACAATTTCATTGTAGCGGGCGTGATCGGTAATGAGCTGGCTTTCCCAATGGCTGAACGGATGCGTGCCGGATGCTCCCATGGCAAAACCAAGCTGGCCGGCGATGCCCGCGATTGTTTTACGGAGTGTGGCCACATCTTTAAAGGCTTCGTCCACGTCGCTGCAGATATCCGTACCCACTTCCACCACCGCCTGGTGCATTTCGGCTTTCACTTTGTCCTTTATGACCTTCTGTCCTTCCTGGACGATCTTCTGCTCATGACTCTTCAATTCAAAGGTCCTGGGGTCCAGTACCATGTATTCTTCTTCTACACCGAGCGTAAAACTTTTATAATTCAAATTCATGGTAGTTGTTTATGGTTCATACCAGCGGGCTTTTCGTACTGCCCTTCCTGATATATTCGCCCCAGGTAAGGTTATCTGCACCCTCTGTGTGACTCATTGCTTTCTCTATCGCATAATTAGCAGCCGTTTCCACGACCCATTCAAAGTTCTCATCCCCCACGCTCTGGCGATCGGCATCGGGTGCCGGGTTACAAAAATCAATGGCATAGGGCACTCCATCCCTGATCGCCAGTTCTACGGTGTTAAAGTCATAACCGAGATATTTGTTGATCTGCAATACGATGTCCGTCATCTTTTGGAGTCGCTCCGCCGATGGCTTCCAGTCGGCCACATACCGCAGGTGATGCGGGTTCCTTGGTTCATAGGACATGATCCGAACATATTTTCCCCCGATGCAATAACAACGGTAATATTCCGTGAAAACGATCTCCTCCTGAAGCAACATGACCAATTGCCCGGTTTCGCTGTGCTTGCTGAAAAAATCTTCCGGGCTGCTGATCTTATATACATGTTTCCATCCTCCGCCGGCAAAGGGTTTCATATAAGCCGGAAAGCCTACATACCTGAAAATGGAATCCCAATCAAGCGGGAAGGCCAGGTTACTGAATGAGTCATTGGACGTGTCATCGGGCAGTTCCCTGGATGGGATGATCGCCGTCCGGGGAACGGGCACCCCTACCCTTGTCATCAGGCAATTATTAAAGTACTTGTCATCTGCACTCCACCAAAAAGGATTATTGATCACAGTCGCGCCGGTCACCGCAGCATTTTTGAGCCAGGTGCGGTAAAAAGGCACATCCTGCGAGATCCGGTCGAAAATGACCGCGTAACCGCTGTTTTCGCCCTGCATGGCTTTATCGATCCGTACAGGCTCCGCTATGATACCGGGTGCCTGCTTTTGATTGACCCGTTCTACAAATGCTTCCGGGAATGAACGTTCCTTACCGTGGAGGACTCCGATTTTCTTCATAAACATATTTTAAGTAAATAAGTAAAACAAAAGAGAGGCAATTTACATAACGGCTTTTATCAAATTTATTTTTTCACTACCAAATAAACAAATCGGGAAAAGTTGCAAGACACAAGAACAAGCAGCTCTGATAAAAAAATCCCGCCACTTGTGCCTTTTGCCCTATTTTTGAAGCCATGCAACTATCGAAGGCATCCCGTATTCTTGTCGAAAATACTTTTATCGAATCCCGTTTCCTGGCAAGAAAGGTAAAGATCGATTGTTATTGGCCCGTTTCCGCCGACAAGCACTCACACCCTTCTCTGCTCCTGCTCAATGATGGCCAGCATATGCAAGAGATGGGTTTTGCCCCTCTGTTGGACCATCTCATCGCTGCAAAGGCAATGGACCCAGTTTTCTGCGTAGGCATCCATGCCGGTCCCGATCGCAAGATGGAGTACGGAATAGCGGGTCAGCCCGATTTTAAAGGCAGGGGGGCCAAAGCCGCTTTGTACAGCTCCTTTATTTTGCAGGAATTGCTTCCCTTCCTGCAACAGCACTATAATATTTCTTCTTTCAGAGAAAAAGCCTTTGCGGGTTTTTCATTGGGCGGTCTGACGGCCTTCAATATGGTTTGGTCCCATCCGGACGAATTCAGCAAAGCAGGGGTTTTTTCCGGTTCATTGTGGTGGCGCAGTAAAGACCAGTCCGATCTTCACTATGATGATGACAAGCACCGGCTCATACATCAGGAGGTGAGAAAAGGAAGTTATCACCCGGGACTCCGGTTCTTCTTTCAATGCGGCAATATGGATGAAACAAAGGATCGCAACCGGAACGGTGTGATCGATTCTATTGATGATACCCTGGACCTGGTAAAGGAACTGGAGGAAAAAGGTTATAAAAAAGGAAAAGATATTTACTATCTGGAGATCCGTGATGGCCGCCATGATATAGCAACATGGGCAAGAGCGCTACCTGTCTTTTTGAAATGGGGTTGGGGAGAAAGGACAGGTGGCAGTAGGCAGTAGGCAGTCAACAGTAGACAGTCAACAGTCGGCTCCCGATAACTTATCGGGATGGCAGTTGGCAGACTACCTGTAGTGTAATTCTCAGGTATTTCGGTAACGGGTTTGCGTAAGTTAGATTTGGGTTTTCAGGGGCTATATTCTGCTTTGAAGAAACCGATTTAAGCATCTTGACTAACGTACTTTTTGGCATTGCCCAAAAAGTACTTAAAAAGGCTAGGCAAAAGCAATTGCTCCGCTGCTTTTGCCTGCCCACGCCCCCTTTGCGGGTCAAGCTCCTTGTTTTGCAGATTATTCAGGAATTTTTGAATGAAGGCCCCAGACCCTGCTGCGTGTTATGCGGCGCAACGAACGGCGCTGCGTTCCATCTGGTAGTCATCAAAGAAGCAGTAGCTTTTCAATCGGGATGGAACGAGGCGCTTGATCTTTCACTTACTTCGAAGAGAGTGCAGGGACTAAGGAAATGTACAAGCGCCTCTTTTTCGGCGCAAGAGTCGCTGACTCCTGTTATAGATCTGCCGAAAAAGCCAGCGCTTCCATGATCCGCAAATATCAGGCAGCGAAGACTGCGACCTGAGACCCTCCGGGCAGTATGCTGCCCCGCCGGTTCACAGCAGGGAATCTCCGGTCTTGGGAAATCTAGCCCATAGAACCGGCTTGATTTTTTGGCTCCACCTTTTGCATCAAGGCAAAAGGTGGAATAAAGAGCAGAAGATAAAAAGAAAGATTTCAATCGGGCCTTTGCAAACCCTGCGAGCCATCTTTTAAATTATGTTACCAATTTTCCCAGGTATAAAAAAAATCCGCCCCGGTTTTACCGGGGCGGACTTTATTCCGGAATAATCAGTTATTAAAGATATATCTCAAACCAAATTGCACAGAATAGGTAGAATTAACACTCACATCATCCCTGAATGTACGGGTAATGATGGTACCCCTGTCGGCTGCCAATTGGAATTGCGGTACCACGGTACCACCCGGAACAAGTGAAGTGGCATTTTGTATACTCAATATCTGGGTGTTGTTGGTCAATTTATTCTTACCCCAGCCCGGGTTTACAATATTGCCAAAGTTGAAGATGTCAAGCGTGAACTGAACGGTATGGCGGTCCTTCCCGGCTTTTACGAACAGGTCCTGCATGAATTTCACATCAAGCCTGTTCTTCCAGGGTGCCTCGGCGCCGTTTCTTTCGGCATATTGGCCGCGGTGGGTACGCAGGTATTTATCCTGTTGGATATAATTTTCAAAAAGTGTCCGCTGTGCCGTTTGATCATACGTCACGCCATTCAAGGTCCTGCTAACAAACTGCATTTGCTGAACCTGGGGAGCGGTGGGGATCCAGATCAGGTCATTTCCATTCACACCATCCCGGTTAAAATCACCACTGTAGGTATAAGTGAACCTGTAATCAATGGAACCAGTGTACACCATTGAAATGGTAGTAGCCAGGTGTTTCAGGTATTCCCTGCGATAAGACACAGCACCGAGCACGCGGTCAGGTACTACATAACTGGTATAGGCAAGAGCGGGAGTATTCAATGAATTTACCTGCTGTGTGCCCTGGTAGGTGCCCAAAGGTTGGTCCCCACTGCCGTCGTGCAGGTTGGCAGCCAGTGATTTGGTATAAGCAATAGATCCGAAGAATCCTTTGCTGAACGGTTTTGCAAATTGAATGGTCAAAGAAGCGTAATAACCTTTCCCTTTCGCTGTATTGTCTATTATTACGGGAGTAAAAGAAGAATTGCCCCCTACAGTGGGTACACCGGCTGCATTCAGTGTATTAATAAATCTTGTTGGAACAGTAGCACCATAAATAGGCCTGTTATCAGGATAACCTCCGACATTCAGCGGTTGCGGAGCAATATAGTTCGGGCTCCTGAAGAAGGCTGTCTTTACGTCTTTATTAAAGATCGCCTCTACTGTGGCTATGATCCCCCAGGGAAGCTTGGTATCCATCGCAAGGCTTGACTTCCACGTTTGTGGATTTTTAAACGTGGGTGAAAGTGCAGTAACCGAAGTAGGAACGATTGTTCCTGCAGGTGGCACAGAAGCAGGACGGTAAGCGATCGGATCCGGAGTAAACGGTCCGGGAGTAGGAACACCCGAAGGAGATCCTGTTGATGTATACTGGTTGAAGGCCTGTGTGATCTGGATCATCCCGTTGTCACCCGACTGGCTGACGATCCATACAAACGGGATCTTCCCGGTAAATAGTCCTGTTCCACCACGTATCTGCAGGGAACGATCGCCATAAATATCCCAGTTGAACCCGAGCCGGGGTGACCACATAAGTGGTTTTTTGGGCAAATTCCCCGTATTCACTTTTTCACCATTCTCAAAGGTCATGGCTAGTACAAGAGGATGTGTGAGGATCTGGGGAACACTCGGATACGTGGGCAGATCAAGACGTAACCCCAGTGTTAACCTGAAATTCTTTGACACAGCGATCTCATCCTGCCCGTACAGCGAGTACTGCCTGAATTTAAATGCAGAAAATGCAGGAGCAAAGTCTTTCGACAAAGAATACGTGATCGTAAAATCGGTGGGTAGTTTGCGAAGCGCCGGGTTCGGGTTCAAGGCACTGGCAAAATCGGACCATGTGGCAAAGCGATAGTAACTTGTTCCGAATCGCTGGAATCCGTTGATGGTTTGACTTTGTTCAAATTGTGCTCCTACGGTCCAGCTGTGTTTCTTGGTCGTCCAACTGAAATTATCAACAACTGAATAAACTTTTACCTTACGCAGGTTACCAAAACTGAATGGTTCATATCCGAATGAAACATACGGTGCACCGACATTGGAACCAGCCTGGGTGGTAACCCCCGTAGAGCTCATAATGTCCACAAACGGGAATGTCTGGCTTTCCGTTGAACGGGAATCGTTCTGGAAAGTATAAGTGCCACGAAGCACATTGGCAACGCGCCCCCAGTTTGAATTCAGTTCCGAAGCAAAGGAATAAAAATTAGCTCCCTGGAAATAATTGGAGTTCTTATACCACAGGGCCGTAATATCCTGACGGCTAGCACCATTCCCCGCAACAGTACCTGCTCCTCCCACCGAAGTGCTGGGCGGGTTAGGTTCTCCACCTTCTACCTGGCTGTAACGAAGAAAGATACGGTGCCTGTTAGTGATTTTCCAGTCAAGACGCCCGAGGTATTTCTTTCTTTAAATTTTCGGTTTTATATTATGAAATGGATACGTTGAGTATCCATAGGTTGTTGACGATTTACTAATTTTTGCCTTTATAGAATCGGCAGTAGGCCTGGCCACCGTCTGTGAACTTCCGTAAGCGGCTCCCGGTGTGGAAGCAAATCTTGTCTGGATGGTCTTGGGCTGGGTCTCAGTTTCGTAATTGAAAAAGAAGAAGAGTTTGTTTTTAATGATGGGTCCACCGAACCGGAAACCCCATTGATCAAATTTTTCGGGTGTTCTTACTAAATAGAGCTTTTCCACACGGCGCCCGCGATCCCTTTCTGATCTGAAATATTTGTAAATGGAGCCTGAAAAGGTATTGGTTCTATACAGGGTTACGGCGTTGATAGCGCTGCCGATCAAACCGGATTGGCGAACCTCTTTAGTACTGATATCT
>CAYSIU010000013.1:0-17163 GCA_964431095.1 uncultured Chitinophaga sp.
GGGAAGAGCGGTATCGAAATATTGAAAAGGGTAAAAGAAACGGATAAGGAATGCCGGGTCGTCATGTTGACCAATCATGCTGATGAGTATTACCAGCAATTGTGCACTGAACTGGGCGCCGATCTTTTCCTGGATAAGTCGCATGATTTTTGTAGGGTGCCGGGCATCATCCGGGAAATGATGGCATAAGGGCATTTTAAGAAACAGCCTTTTTAACAGACAACCTGTTTTAAAAGTAGAGTGAGATTATGAACCAGCCATGGACAATGCTGAAAAACATTATCAGTAAGAACGGCTACCGGAAAGGCATGTTCCTTTTGCTGATCGATAGCGAGGGAACAATTCTTTCTGCCAATGCGGCCATGCTGAAAACACTTCACCTGGGTCATCCGAAGAAGGTGAAGAGTAATATACTGCAGTTACTGCATCCCGGCCATACGGATCTTTTCAGGGACGCATTGTATGATTCGGAAAAAAGCGGAAGTCAATCCACCACCGAACTGTATTTGAAGAACGGGTATTACCATCCTGTGAAATGGCAGATCAATTGCCTGGGCATTTCCCCGGAGGACAGCCGGGTTCATTTCCTCTGCACCGGGTATAAGCTTGCCGATGAAGAAAGACTTAAACGTTTCAACCAGATCGGTGAGGCCAATTACCAATTGATTGTAGAGAGTCTCAATGCGGGCATCCTGGTTCAGGATCATCAGGGTGAATTGATCGCAGCGAACAGGAAAGCAGCTGAAATATTTGATACTACGCTGGAGCGCTTATACCAGCTTGCGGATATTAAAAACCTATGGAATACCCATTGGAGGATCGTAACCGAAAATGGTGAACCAGTACCCTTTGAACACACGCCATTTATGACGGCGCTGAGAACCGGCAAGATGCAATCCGAAGTGCTGAAGATCAGGCTTCGAAGCGGGGAGGACCATTGTATCCTTTTCAATTGCCAACCCCTCGCGGATGCCGGTTTTCCTGTACCCTATTCTGTTGTTTCGAATATTGTAGATGTCACCCGCGAAAAAGATCTTTCCAACGAGGTAAAGGATAGAGATCGGTTGTTCCAGTCTTTCATGAACCGCACTCCCAATCTGGCGTGGGTACTGGATGAGGAAGGAACATTGCTTTTTGCCAGCCGTTCCTTTTATAAATATTTCGGCCTGACAAAACAAGATGCCGTCGGAAAAAATATTGTTGACCTGATACCGGCCGGGGTTGCGGAAGCATTGAATGCCATGCATCGCAAAGTATTGGAAACCGGGCAATCGGTCGAAACAAATGAAAAAGTGAAATGGACCGATGGCTCCAGTTTTCTTTTTCATATTAATATTTTCCCGGTAGAGGGGTCGAATGGTAAACGAATGGTGGGGGGACATGCCGTGAATCTCGCTGACCGGGATTCCATACAAAAACAACTGCGGGAAGCTAATGACAGGTTGTTGCTGCTTAGCCGCACCACTTCTGATGCGATCTGGGAATGGGATATGCAAACGGGAAAGATATTCAGGAATGATGCACTCATGGACATGATCGGCTATCATTTGGATGACCCCAAGGGGCTGTCCTGGTGGCTTCGGCGTATTCATCCCGAGGACCGGGACCGGGTGAGTGACAAAGTGAAAGAAAGCACTGAGAAAAACATGCAATCCTGGGAAGATGAATACCGCTTTAAATGCGCTGACGGCGCCTACAAGCATATGCGCGACAAAGGGTTCATTGTTTACGAGAATGGTCTGCCGGTTAAAATGATCGGTTCGTTACAGGATGTAACGGACCTGAAAAACCTGGAAGGGGAGTTGCTGGAGGAAAAACTGAGGACACAAAAAGAGATCTCGGAAACAGCCATCCGCGTGCAGGAAAAAGAGAGAACCCGTATTGGTTATGAACTGCATGATAATGTGAACCAGCTTCTTTCCACGGTCAAGCTTTTTGTGGATATGCTCACTCCGGCTAGCCAGGAAGAAGGCAGGATCAAAAAGAAAAGTGTCGAATACCTGATCAACGCAATAGACGAAATCAGGAAATTATCAAAAGAACTTTCGGTACCTCAATTAAGAGCCCAGAGCCTCGTGGAAAGCATCCGGACGATCATTGATGATATCTGCATTTCCGGGGTCGTCAGGATTAAGTTCACGTATGATAGTGAAAACGACCTGCTGAGCTACGGGAAAAAAGTGACCGTTTTCAGGATCGTACAGGAACAGGTGAAGAACATCCTGAAATACAGCAAAGCCAGAAATGAGGAGATCTTTCTTCAAAGCAAAGCGGATGAGCTTCAATTGGTCATCAAAGACGATGGAGTGGGCTTTGACACCCGTCAGAGCAGTAAGGGTATCGGCTTTTCCAATATTCATGACAGGGTCAAGTTTTATAATGGAAAAGTTGAACTGGAGTCAGCCCCCGGAAAAGGTTGTATGTTATCTGTATGGATACCTTTGAATGATTAATTCTTCAGGTTTCCCTGTAAAGATTACAGAAAAAGATTTCCCATCCCGATAGGACCTATTCAGCCGAAATGATTGGATGGCAAAAAATTAACCCCTGAACCGGGTATTGGCCTGTGGGTTGGCGGGGCAACCATATTTCTGGGAAGCGCATGATGTTATTACAACGATCAGCGTAAGAAATGTTAAGGCGATGAGTAACTTGTTTTTCATATTGGTGGATATTTGCCTGTTAAAACGGTAAAATGACACGATTATTTTGCAAATACAAATATAAGCCATTAGTAAATGCTGCAGTAATGATATTTTTCGGTGATTGATCTGAAAAACCTCAGATATAAATAACTGATTATCTTTGCTTCAGGACCTTTTGCTCTAATAAAACTGATTTTGATAGCTATGGCAAACTGCTACCTTTACTTTGCGGAATATTTGGAAAATAAGTGAAATTACTGACCCGATGCTGCTACTGAAGAAACCCCTTGCTTTTATTGATCTGGAGACCACGGGTGTGAACCTGGGAATGGACCGGATCGTGGAGATTGCGATCGTGAAGATTCTTCCCGATGGCTCCCGCAGTATAAAAAGAAAACTCATAAACCCGGAAATGCCGGTACCCCAGGGGGCAACGGATGTTCATGGTATTACCGATGAAATGCTGAAAGATGCACCGACTTTCAAACAGGTGGCACAGGAACTAAAACAGATGCTCGACGGATGCGACCTGGCTGGTTATAATTCAAACCGGTTTGATATTCCTTTATTGATGGAAGAATTCCTGCGTGCGCAGGTAGATTTTGATATGAAAAACCGGAAGCTGCTGGATGTGCAGAATGTTTTTCATAAAATGGAACCAAGAACACTGTCGGCGGCTTATAAATTTTATTGTAATAAAAATCTTGATGCGGCACATAGTGCCGAAGCGGATGCATTGGCTACGCATGAGATACTGGAAGCACAGTTGGAAAAATACTCCGCCCTGGGAAATACAGTGGATAGCATATTAAAGGTGATCGGGGAAGACCAGATCGTCGATTTTGCCCGTCGCTTCGTTATGGACAACGGGACGGAAGTATTCAATTTCGGAAAATACAAGGGTCGTCCTGTCGCCGACGTGCTCAGAGCTGAACCGCAGTATTATGACTGGATGATGAAAGGTGATTTCCCCCAGCATACCAAGCAAAAACTCACGGAGATTTACACCCGTACTATACTAAAGAAAAATTAATGCGTTTTTTTGCCGGTGAACAATTTTTAACAAGGCTTCCCCTCGTTTTATCGTAAATTCGGACCTATTCTACCCCGTTTTCTTGGAAAAAATAGTTGTCATACCTACTTATAATGAGAAGGAGAATATCAGCAATATCCTTGCTGCCATATTAGATCTCCCTGAAGGGTTTCATGTGTTGGTAGTGGATGATGGTTCACCGGATGGCACTGCGAATATTGTAAAGGAATTACAGGACAAATACCCTGGTCAATTATTCATTGAAGAAAGAAAAGGGAAACTGGGATTGGGCACCGCTTATATCCACGGATTTAAATGGGCGCTTAGCCGGGGCTATCGTTTTATCTTTGAGATGGAAGCCGATTTTTCGCATGATCCCGCTGATCTTGCCCGTCTTTATGATGCCTGCAAATCAGGTGGGGCCGACCTTGCCATTGGTTCCCGGTATGTGAAAGGGGGTGGATTGGTGAACTGGCCGAAGGACCGGATCGCTTTATCGAAAGGTGCTTCACTCTACACCCGGCTCATCACCTGGATGCCGGTAAAAGATCCCACTGCCGGTTTTATGTGCTATAAAAAAGAAGTGCTCGAAACCATTAACCTCGATAAAATCCGGTTTGTGGGGTATGCTTTCCAGATCGCTATGAAATTCACTGCCTGGAAACTGGGCTTTAAAATGAAAGAGGTTCCTATCATCTTTCGTGACAGGACCCAGGGCAGTTCGAAAATGAACAAAGGCATCGTAAAGGAAGGCATTCTGGGGGTACTCAAATTGCGCTGGAAAAGTCTTTTCACCAACTACCGGAAAAAAGTAAGCAATACGGACAATCACCTGCCTTCGGTAGGCGCCGTTGATAAGAATGAGATATTGGTGGAGAGCAAATAACTCCGTCTGTTTATTCCATCTTTTATTTAGTTTGCGGGTTAATGAAAAAAGCCTTTCTCCAGCTTCACCTGGCGGTTTTCCTCGCCGGTTTTACCGGGATTATGGGCCGCATTATTTCATTGGATGAGGGACTGCTTGTCTGGTACCGGCTACTCATCACTTCGCTCACGATGATACTACTGTTTACGGTTACCAGGAAATTACAACGGGTTCCGTTTAACGATATCCTGAAACTGGCAGGTATCGGTTTGCTGGCAGCACTTCACTGGGTGGCTTTTTACGGCTCCATCAAATCGGCGAACGTTTCAGTGGCATTGGTATGTTTTTCTTCAGTGGGTTTTTTTACGGCCCTGGCCGAACCGCTGATCCTTCGTGTGCGCATCCGGTGGGCGGATGTTTTTCTTGGGGTGGTAGTAATGGCAGGTATCTATATTATTTTTCACTTTGACCCGAGATATAAAAAAGGGATCATATTGGGAGTGGCTGCGGCCGTTTTGCTGGCTTTTGTGATGATACTTATCAAACAATACCTGCATAAATTCAATCCCGAAACCGTTCTGACCTACCAGCTTTCCGGGGGTCTTATTGCCCTCACGGCATTGATGCCCCTTTACCTGCAGCGATTCCCAACGTCTTATCTGGTCCCGGACCTGCATGATTGGATCTGGTTGCTGGTATTAGCCTGGTTTTGCTCGGTCATTGCTTTCCAACTCTCTGTGTATGCATTAAAGAAACTATCGGCCTTTACCGTCAATCTTACATTCAACCTTGAACCGGTGTATGGGATATTACTGGCATTCGCGATCTACCACGAAAATGAATTGCTGAATCGCTGGTTTTACGTCGGGTTTGCGATGATTGCTGCTGCACTGGCGATCCATGTGATCCTGCTGGTAAAGCAGGAACGAAAAACCACCAGGCATGCAGCCGAATGAATACCATCAACGGATCATCCAATACTACCAGGAGACGGAGAATGCATTCAAAGATTCCTGGGACCTGGACAACAGCCTTTCGATCCATTACGGGTATTGGGATACCGGCGTGAGATCCTTTGCTCAATCACTGGCACGTATGAACGCAATAATGATGGAAACCGCCGCCATACAATCCACGGATAGGGTACTGGATGCAGGTTCGGGGGTAGGTGGGAGCAGCATATTCCTTGCCACCGCACTGGGCTGCAAGGTCACGGGGATCTCATTGAGCGAAAGACAGGTGTTGCAGGCAAAAGTTCATGCGTCAAAAAAAGGGGTTGACCACCTCGTGGATTTCCGGGTCATGGATTATGGTGCAACCGTTTTCCCGGACCATAGCTTTGACGTGGTCTGGGGCTGCGAAAGTATCTGCTATGCCGACAGCAAAGAGCAATTCATTACTGAGGCATCCCGTTTATTAAAACCAGGGGGAAAACTGGTGGTTGCCGATGGATTCGTGAATCGTTTCGAAAATAATGATCATCCGTTCATCCGGCAATGGCTGGACGGCTGGCAGGTGAATTACCTGGAGACCCCCGAACGGTTCCGGCAGTTTATGCAAAAAGCCGGTTTAGAAAATATTACGTATAAGAATATATCCGATGAGACATTCCCTTCATCCCGCAGGCTGTACAGGTTTTACTGGCTGGCTTCTCTGTACTTATTGTGGAAGAGAATTATTTTTTCCGGGCAGGCTACCCCCATGCAAAAGAAAAACATCAGGGCCTGCAAATTCCAATACCTGGGCCTGAAACAAGGCCTGTGGCAATATGGGTTGATAGTTGGCACGAAGAGGTGAATAGTCAATGGGTACCTTATTTTTGAACTTTTCAACTGACTTTTCAGATTATCCCTTAACTGATTAACTTTAATATAAAGCCTGTGTACATGAAAAAACTATTAGTCACTAGCCTGTTCCTGGCCTTTTTTTATTCCGGATTTTCACAGAAAAAACCACTGGATCATTCTGTGTATGATAGTTGGCAGGATATTGGTGAGCACATGATCAGCAATGACGGAAAATGGGTAGTGTACACGATCGACCCGCAGGTAGGCGATAATG
This sequence comes from uncultured Chitinophaga sp., assembly GCA_964431095.1. Lineage (GTDB taxonomy): Bacteria > Bacteroidota > Bacteroidia > Chitinophagales > Chitinophagaceae > JJ008. The sequence goes on from CAYSIU010000013.1 coordinate 6,605, forward strand.
AACTGGTAATCCAGTCTTCTGATGCAAAATATAAAAAGACGGTGGCAAGAGGTTATAATGCAGTGATCACGGAAGACAACCGTTATGTGGTGTTCAAAATAAAACCATTTTATAAGGATACAAGGGAAGCAAAGATCAAAAAGAAAAAGGCAGACGATATGCCTAAAGATTCACTGGCCATCGTGGAACTGGGTAAAGAAGTGATCTGGAAGAGAGAAGAAGTCAAAAATTATAAAACTCCGCAAAAATCGTACGGGTGGGTGGCATTCCAGGTGGAGAAACCGCTTGAACAACCGGGTAAACAGGTTCAACCAAAAAAGGAAACGACCGGGAATAGCAAAATTGCTGATAGCCTCCATCATATTATTGATTCGTTGCAACAGGTCATTGATAACATGCCTAAAAAGAAAAAGATCAAAGATGATGTTGATGATTCACCCTTACCCTTTGACCCTGATGCGGAAGGCGATGAAACCAACGGGAGTACCACCGAAATCACAAACGACCTGGTAGTGAGAAATATGGGAACAGGAGAGGAGGTTGTATTTTTTAAAGTCACGGAATATTATTTTTCCAAAACCGGCGATAAGCTCCTGGTTGAACAGGCCCGGGACCCGCTTGATTCTTCCAGCATGCGGCAGGTGCTATTGTATGAACTGAGGACCGGCAAGTTCATTACGCTCAGTAAAGGTGGAAATGAGTTTAAGAATTTTGCCATGACCGATGACGGCTCGCAAATCGCTTACCTGGCAGAACGGGATGCCCGCCCGAAAGAGCTTCAGAAATATTACCGGGTCTGGTATTATCAAACGGGAATGGACAGCGCTCATCTGTTATTGGATAAAAATTTCGTGGGAATGAAACTGGGAATGACGATCAGTGAATACGGCAATCTCAGCTTCAGCAAAAACGGTAAACGATTGTTCTTTGGCACGGCGCCGATACAAGCGCCCAGGGATACAACATTAGTGGAGTTTGAACATCCCAGGCTCGATATCTGGCATTACAACGATGATTACCTGCAGACCGTTCAAACTTTTCCCGTCCGTCTGAAGAATGAACTTCAGCAGAATTTCCTGGCCGTCTATCATTTTGATACGAAGACTATCCGGCAACTGGGAAGCAAAGAGATTCCGCAGGTACTTCAGACAAACGAAGGGAATGGCGATACTTTTGTCGGGGTCACGGATTTCGGGAAGCGGGTCGAAAGCCAGTGGACCGGTAACACTAAAAAAGATATTTATGCCATTGATGTGAACACGGGAGAGCAAAAACTGGTCAAAGAAGATCTTCTAGGGCAGGCCTATCCCTCATCTACCGGTAAATATATTATGTGGTATGACCGGGTTGCCAAAAACTATTTTGTCTGGGACGGAACAGCGACAAGAAATATCACCGATAAAATTAAAGTGCCTTTCTATAATGAAGAAAATGATTTCCCGGAAGAACCCGCCAATTATGGCGTGATGGGATGGCAGGAAGGGGACTCAGCGGTATATATTTATGACAGGTATGATGTTTGGAAAGTTTCTCCGGATGGAAGTGCGTGCTACAATTTTTCAGGAGATAACAGAAAAAGCAAAACCAGGTATCGCTATCTACAGGTAGACCCGGATGAGAAGGCAATCGCGGCCGGTCAAAAAATCTTCTTTAGAACATTTAACGAAGCCAATAAAAAAAGCGGGCTGGTAATATATGATAATCAAACTCAGCCGGGTTGGATTCCTGTCATTCCGGAAGAACCTAATTCGTTGGGCCCTGTAAATAAAGCTAAGAATTCGACGGAGATCATTCTTACAAAAGAAAACTTTATAAATCCCCCCGATTTATACCTGCTATATCCCGGGAAATCAAAGACGGAAGCCACTACCGGGTCCATTAATGAATTTGCATTTAATGAGACAAAGCTTTCCTCCATCAACCTCCAGCAATCCAACTACCTGTGGGGAACATCCGAATTGTTTGGCTGGAAGGCTTATAATGGGAAAGATGCCACCGGCATCGTATTCAAACCGGAGAATTTCGATCCCAACAAGAAATACCCGATGGTGGTTTATTTCTATGAAAAATTAAGTGATGGGCTGAACATTTACAGGGAGCCTGCGCCGATCCGCAGTGCAATCAATGTATCGTTCTTTGTTAGCCGGGGCTATATCATCTTTATGCCGGATATCGAATACCGGATTGGTCATCCAGGGCAAAGTGCTTATGATTATATCGTCAGCGGGGCAAGGGCCCTGGTAAAAAAAGGTTGGGTGGATAGTACGAATATCGCGATCCAGGGTCATAGCTGGGGTGGTTACCAGGCCGCACAACTGGCCACTATGACAAAACTCTTCAAGGCGGTTTGGGCCGGTGCGCCCGTAGCCAACATGACCAGCGCCTATGGTGGTATCCGTTGGGAGAGTGGCGTCAGCCGCCAATTCCAATATGAGAAATCACAAAGCCGCATTGGTGGCACTTTGTGGGAAAAACTTCCCTTGTATATCGAGAACTCCCCGTTATTCCACCTTGATAAAGTAACAGCACCGGTGGTGATCATGGCCAATGATGCCGACGGCGCCGTTCCCTGGTACCAGGGTATAGAATTATTTACAGGGTTGAGGAGACTGGGAAAAAAAGTGTGGATGTTTGATTACAACGGGCAGGGACATGGTCTTACTCAGCGACAGGATATGAGGGACTACCAAATGCGGATTCAGAAATTTTTTGACTGGATACTGAAAGGTGAAAAACCTGCCAAATGGATCACCGAGGGAGTGCCGGCAGTGAAAAAAGGGAAAGATTGGGGATTGGAGATCGATGATTAATGGTTCGTGATGATGTACAACTGCGGACAAGGCAAACAGAACTATAAACAGAAAGCTAAATAAACAATTAACCTGCATTGTTCCTCCATGAAGGAGTGTCTTTGTGGGGCGAAAAAATTTAATTAAGCTGCGGCCGAAATATATTTTACAAGGCTTCTTTTAGCAATTGGCAATAAGGTTTCCTCCATGGGAAATTTCAGGTCTGTTTCTATTGAATAGACTGCAGGATTGGGCAGGTCTTTACGCCGACGTATCAATTCCGCTTTAATATGCTCGGGGGTGCTGCTGATGCTGCGGGTCCAATGGTCGATAAAAACGGTTTTGATGCTGCGGTATTTTTCATCATGTTTTTCAAAGATCGACAGCCGGTAATGATAGGCCCTTGTCTGGCGGATCTCCCCGGTGCTTAAGAAGAAATAACCTTCCTGGGTATCGAGCGGGATGATCCCGACGGGGCAGATGGATATCTTCTCTTCCACGAATTCATAAATACCGGTCCCGTTGAAGATAGTGGTCTTCATTTTACCAGCGGAATAATTGATGATATCTTCCAACTCCCGCAGGAGTTCATCATCATCCATGAGCTGTTCATACAATAATTGGAGCTTTTCCAACTGGATACCGGTCAGTTTTTTCGGGAAATGTTCCTGGAGGTATTTCTTATTTTCCCGGAAGGCCACGATGTTGTTATAATGAAAAATGATGTCGGACAGCTGGGGATAGAGTTTATTTTCGTGGAAGTATTTATTCACTTCCTGGAGATAGGCCAGGAGGGTATATTTCTTCAGCTCGAAGTCGATCCGGCCCTCCGCAAACCAGGTTTCGGATAATTGTTTCATAGTCGAATGGGTTAGTATCACCCAATTTACAAAAAAGACGCGACGAACAGAAGAGAAGTTTAATTTTAGTATGTTAAAAGATGCCTTATGCGATCATTTTTGCTGATCCTCTCTTTGCTGCTGTTTTCCTGCGGGAATACCATATATGTTGTCAGGCATGCCGAAAAAGCCAGCGGGATTGACCCGACAACCATGAAGACCTATGGTGATCCCCCACTCAGTCTTGAGGGGCAGGAAAGAGCGCTGAAGCTGAAGGAGATCCTCAGTGGGAAAAACATCCGGTATATCTATTCTACCAATACGTTGCGCACCATATCAACCGCCAGGCCTCTGAAAGAATTATTCCTGAATATGCCTATTCGTATATACAGCAGTAAGCCGGATTCAATGGATATGTTTATCGGGCAGGTTAAAGAAATTAAAAAAGGGAATGTGCTGATCGTGGGTCATGCGAACACTGTAGATGATATTGCCAATAAACTTTGTGGTAAAACAGTTGTACCCGGCGATCTGAAAGACTACGAATATGATAATTTGTTTGTAATAAAGAGAAAGCGGGATCATTATTATTTCAGGAATGAGAAGTACGGAGCTCCATCAAAATCTCAATAGAACACTCCGGTTCGTGTAGTTCCTGTTCGTGTAATTCCTATTCGTGTAATTCGTGTCTAAAAATCTCTCTCCGAATTAAAATTCTCCAACTCTTTTGCTACTGCAGTCAGGAATGTGGCGCCGAGGCTTCCATCCACGATACGGTGATCGTAGCTCATCGAAAGATACATCATGTGGCGGATGGCAATGCTGTCGCCGGCAGGGGTTTCCACTACCACCGGTCTTTTCTTGATAGCGCCAACGGCCAATATTGCCACCTGCGGTTGGTTGATGATCGGGGTCCCCATGAGGCTGCCGAAGGTACCCACATTGGTGAGTGTAAACGTGCCGCCCTGTGTATCGTCGGCCTTCAATTTCCCGTTACGGGCATTTTCAGCCAGCATGTTCACCTGCTTGGCCAGACCCACTAAATTCAACTGGTCGGCATTCTTAATGACCGGTACGATGAGGTTACCACTGGGGAGGGCGGTTGCCATACCGATATGAATATCTTTTTTTACAATGATCTTGTCGCCGTCCAGCGAACAGTTGATCAGGGGAAATCTTTTAATACAGCGGACGATCGCTTCGATGAACAAAGGGGTGAAAGTAATTTTTGTACCTTCTCTTTTTTCGAACTCTTTTTTTACTTTATCTCTCCACATCACCAGGCTGGTCACGTCCGCCTCGGTGAAGCTGGTCACGTGGGGACTGGTGCGTTTGCTGCGTACCATGTGTTCCGCGATTAACTTCCGCATCCGGTCCATTTCAATGATCTCTACATTACCGGTATAGGTTGTCAGCTGCTGATCACCTGGTGCCCGCTCCTGCTCTACTCTTGAAAGCGGAATAACCATTGTGTCTTCAGATCTGCCTGTTCTGGCTCCCGACTTTCTTTTGCTTACATATAGCAGTATATCCTTCTTGGTAACCCTTCCCTCATTCCCGGTGCCGGGTATCCTTTCCAGTTCGGTCATGCTGATCCCTTCACTGGCAGCAATGTTCAATACAAGGGGAGAATAAAAGCGGTTAGAAGAACCATTTGTTGTTTGCGATTTGGCACTTGATGATTGATGCTGCAAAGTTTCCACGACCACCGTGGGTTCATCTGCCTCGCTTGCAACGGATCCGTACATAGGAGAGGTGGTCCGGGGAGTGGAAGCGATTGCCTCTTCAGTGCTGGTTTTTATCCGGGCAATCACGGTTCCCACCGGGACCACGTCATTTACATTGAAGAGGATCTCCGCTATAACACCGGCTGTCGTGCTGGGTACTTCACTGTCCACTTTATCGGTAGCGATTTCCAGTACCGTTTCATCCATTTTTACCGGGTCACCGGGTTGTTTATGCCACTTTAAAATAGTGGCTTCCATGATACTCTCACCCAATTTTGGCATCACCAGGTCGACAGTTGGCATAACTCATTTTAATTAACGGCCAAAGGTAATTGTTTCCCTTTAATCTTCTTGTACCAGCCCAGTCAGCTGGCCTTAATTCTTTACTATAAATTTTCTCAGGAAGTTCAATGCAGTAGCGGCGGTCATGGCAATATTCCGCAGCCGGTCGAAACGGAGCTGCAATTGCAATGTTTCGATACTTTCTTTATTGCCTACCGCGATCCATACTGTGCCCACCGGTTTTTCAGGAGTTCCCCCATCCGGGCCCATGATGCCCGAAGTGGCTATTGCATAATCGACATGTAGTGCATGAATGACACCGCGCAGCATCTCTTTTACGGTTTCTTCACTCACGGCGCCAACACTGTCCAGCGTGGAGGGTTGCACCCCCAGGATATTTTCCTTGGCGTCGTTTGCATAACTTACTACACTGCCTTTAAAATATGCGGAGGAGCCGGGGATCGAAGTGATAAGGTGTGCAATGTATCCACCGGTACAGCTTTCCGCCGTGCCTATGGTTTTGTTCTTTTGCTTCAATATCCTGCCGACCACTGCCTCCAGCGCCTCGTCCTGATCGCTAACAAGGTATTCCTTCACCTTTTCCTGCAGCATTTCAAAATAGGATGCCAGTTCCTTTTCCAGCTCTTTTTTATTGTCACCGGTAGCGGTCAGTCGAAGTTTCACCATTCCATAATTGGGCAAATAGGCCAGTTTGACATGGGGCGGAAGGGCAGGTTCAAAATCTTTCAGTAATTCAGCGATCATGGATTCTCCCTGTCCTGCGGTAAAAGCAGTTCGATGGATGATGGCCGGGAATTTGAATTCTTTCAGTAAGCGGGGTATGACTTCATTGATAAATATCCCTTTCATCTCATAGGGCACCCCGGGTAAAGAAATAAACATCACTTCACTGCCTTCCAGGAGTTTAATATTGGCCTCCCTGCCCTCCAGGGGTTTGATATCGGCCTCCCTGCCCTCCAAAGGAGGGTTGTTCAATTCCGGGGATTTGATATTGGCCTCCCTGCCCTCCAAAGGAGGGTTCTTTAACTCCGGCGACTCAGCTTTTTCTTTCTTTAATTCTTGCAATATTCTGTTCACTACACTGTCAGCATCATTTAAAATTTGCGAGTTTGTAAATCGTATGACATCAAAGCCCTTTATTTTTAATTCCAGGGTTCTTGCATCATCACTTATTTTATTGTCCGGGATCTGATGAATCAGCCCGTCTATTTCAATAATCAGTCTTTGTGGAAGGCAAACAAAATCGGCTATGTATTTGTCAATGATATGTTGTCGTCTGAACTTATACCCGCTCAATTTCCTTCCCTTAATAATTTCCCATAAAGCTTTCTCAGCTTCGGTTGGATGAGCTCTATGCTTTGCTACAAATTTTTTGAGTATCCCATAAGCAGTCGGATCAGAGGTCATGTAACTGTAATGAATATTATTACGATCGGGGTCAAAAGTCCCCCCCTGTGGGGGATATAGGGGGGCCTTAAATATTGTTTTTTTAAACAGCATCCCCGGGGCCGTCCCTTTGGGGTTATGCAAAACCGTGCATACATCGGGTACTTCCGCTTGTTTCAGATTTCTTTCCAGTATTGGGCCAGGGCGGCGATAAATTTTTTCAAATAGGTATTTGATATGTTCCAGCACTTTTTCATTGACGATCAGTTTACCACCGAAATATTTACAGAGTAAAGGCTTGGTAATATCATCGGCAGTGGGTCCCAGCCCACCGGTAATGATGACGATATCGGATCGGTTGCTTTCATCGTCCAGCGCCTTCCATATTTCGTCGTACACATCGCCTACCGTCACATTCCGATGTACCCACACCCCGATCTTATTCAGTTCCTGGGCTATGAAAGCACTGTTGGTATCAATGGTCTGACCAATCAGGAGTTCGTCGCCGATAGTGATAATGCTGGCATTCACATTTTTCATAGACGGCAAAGGTAGGAGATGGTTAAATTTGAGAGACTAAATGTATAATGTAAAATGATCAATATTCAGCTTATGATGAGAAGGCTATTGCTGGTTATTGGTTGCTGGCTGCTGCTGGCTTCCTCCTCAGCGCAAACCATCTCACAGCGTTTGCAAAAGGCCTTTCAGCAATTTGAAAGCGACAGCCAGTTAAAACATGCTATCAGTTCACTCTATGTGATCGATGCGGAAACCGGGCAGGTGATATTTGATAAGAACTCACAGGTGGGCCTGGCAGGGGCGTCTACGCAAAAAATAATTACTGCGTCTACTGCTTTTGAATTATTAGGAAAAGATTTTAAATATAAAACAGAGTTTGGCTATTGCACCGACCCAGAAGACAATAAGCGTTTTTGGATTAACCCTTCCGGGGATCCAACATTTGGTAGCTGGAGATGGGAAACAACAAAGGAAAAACAGATAATCAATGAGATGGGGAAAGCCATCAAAGCAGATGATCTTAAAGCTTGTAAGGGAGTCATGATGAATGCCCAGGGTTGGAATACTGAACAGATACCGGATGGTTGGATCTGGCAGGATATCGGTAATTATTACGGGGCAGGAGCGGGCATACTTAATTGGAGGGAAAACCAGTATGATCTGTTCCTGAAATCAGGAAGTAAAATTGGTGATCCTGTTTCTGTAGTTGAAACGGACCCGGTTTTATATTCCGAAAATTTTGTTTCAGAAACGATCTCTGCTGCAAAAGGTACGGGAGATAATGCCTATATCTATTTCCCGGTACATGGGAAAAATGCAGTCGTCAGGGGAACAATTCCGGTAAATGAAGATCGGTTTAAAATTTCGGGGTCGATGATCAACCCCGTTTACCAATTTATTACTACGATGGATCTTTATCTGAAAAATAAATTTAACTGGACGGACAACGATTTTTTGCTTACCTACGGTCAATTGACAAGGATTCCTGCAATCGTTTACACCTATTATTCTCCATCCCTCGATTCCATTGTTTACTGGTTCCTCAAAAAAAGTATCAATCTCTATGGCGAAGCATTAGTGAAAACCTTTGCTTATGAAAAACAGGGATTGGGCTCCACGGATAGTGGTGTGGCGATCGTGAGGAGATTCTGGAAAGAAAAAGGAATCGATGAAAATGAATTGAATATTTATGACGGCTCGGGTCTGTCACCACTCAACCGTATTACTACGCATGCCCAGGTGGAAGTGTTGAAATATGCGAAGACAAGAGACTGGTACCCCTATTTTTATGATGCGTTACCTGAATATAATAGTATGAAAATGAAAAGCGGCACTATCAATGATGTAAAAGGATTTTGCGGTTATCAGAAATCGAAAGATGGAAGAATGTATATCTTTTCCTTCCTGGTGAATAATTACAATGGAAGAACTTCTGCGGTTGTGAACAAGATGTATAAAGTGCTGGATGAATTGAAATAATGATAGGAATCGCGAATCGTTATAAGCGGCCAGTAGCCCGCAGCCTGTAGCTTGCAGCCTGTAGCCTGTAGCCTGTAGCTTCCCTCACAACCCCAACCTTCTAAAAAAACTCATATCCATATCCACCAACCATGGTGAGACGATCGCTGCGATCCAGATGAACAAAATCAACAGTTTCCCGATCAGTGACAGGTCCTGGAGCAGGTGGCGATGCAAAAGACTTTGAATGAAGGTCATTATCCTATCTTCCTTTGGGCAGTATTCGTAAGGGGGCGCGGGCATTACGTCCCTGAAAACGGGGTGTTCCGCAATTAAAATATTCCGGATCTTCCAGTAATCTTTATCCGGGAGCTCGTTGTATTCAAGATCGGTATTAATACCCTCGGCCTCTATTCTTTTTTCGATCGTAGCCAATTTTTTTTCACCCAGCATCCTTACCAGCATCATCAGCGGCAATAGCAGCAATATCAGGTAAACACGATTGCCCGAAGAAGAGTACATATTGATCGCGAACCAGATCATCAATCCAATGGAAAGAAGAATGAACAACCGGCTCAACCAGTTCTCTTCATTGAAAAAAACCCTGTTCAGCAATTGACCACCATCGAGCGGGTATACCGGCAGTAGATTGAAGAGATTCAGAATAACAAAAAAGAAAGAGATCGTATAATATGAAATACCTGCTATATCCAGGGTATGGTTTTGTTCCCATAGCAGGTAAAAAATGATCCCCAGGATGATCCCGGGCAAGGGCCCTGCCAGGAGGATGATCGCCGATTGCCTTTGCGAGACCTCTCTTTTTGTTCCGGATACATAGGCCCCCAGCAAGGGGATAAAGAAAATACCCAGGTCATTGTACCCGGAGAGTTTCATCGCAATAAAATGGCCCATCTCGTGGATCAGTACGATTGCCGTGATCAGCAACAATATCTTGTAACTGGGAAAAATATAGTACCCGATCAACAGGTAAAGGGCCAGGCTCACCAGGGAACGTATCCATACATTGGGATTCCGGCTTTCCCGTTGATACTTGGGAGGATAAACAGGGGTTTCTTCAGTGGAGGAAGGCTGTTCCTCACTGTTCGTTCCCTGTAACGGCTCTTCCAAATTCTCCATCAGGTAAAATTAACCAAAATAAGGTTGCAGTTTTTCCAGTAACGGCAGCGGGATTCCTGTTTTTTTCATCGTACCAGCCTCCATAAAGTATAAAGTGATCTTTGCGGTAGCGAGCAATTCGTCTTTTTCATTGTACACTTCCTGGTGGAACTCGACCTTGTGATGCGGGGGTAACTCTTTCAGTATTGTTTTTATTGTCAGCAGGTCGTCATACCGTGCGGGCTGGAGATAACGGCAATGGATATCCACTACCGGCATGATGATACCCATCTTTTCCATGTCCGCATAGGTAAACCCAAGGTCCCGGATCGATTCGGCCCGGGCCGATTCAAAATAGGGGAAATAATTGCTGTGGTAAACCACACCCATCTGGTCGGTTTCGGCGTAGCGGACACGTATCT
>CAYSIU010000014.1:0-17144 GCA_964431095.1 uncultured Chitinophaga sp.
GACCCTGGACAGGCCCGTATAATCTGCTTTGATGTCGCGCAGGAAGTTTACTTTCTGAAATGCCGCTCCCAGCGAGCGGGCGGGAGCTTCCAGCTTTTCATACAGGTTTTTTTTCCCTTCACAAAACACATGAAGACACATCAGTCCAACTGCTTCGGCCGAACCATAGACATATTCCCCGTATCCCCGGGAATCATATACTTTTTTTTCAAGGTCCATTTCCATGCTGTGAAAGAAAGCGTCGATCAGTTTCAGTTCGATCCTGTATTCATTCACCGTCCGCTGAAAACTGTTGAGGATCGGGTTCAGGCTGATGCCCCTGGAAATGGCATCATAGGTTTCGGCTTTGAATTGCCGAAGCAAAAAAAACTTATCGTGTTCATGAAAAGTATCTACGATCTCATCCGCCAAACGAACGAATCCATAGATGTTGAAAATGGGAGTTCGCAGGTCCCTGTGCAACATGCGTATGGCCGAAGAAAAGGAGGTGCTGTATTTCCTGGTAACGATGCGACTGCAGCTTTCACTGGTTGCATGGAACAGTTGAACCATGAAATGAATATAATGAAATTATCTCATTTTCCGGATCACTTGTTTAGCGGCTACTTCGCCGCTGATCAGGCAGGGTGGAACACCAGGTCCCGGCACCGTCAGTTGTCCCGCATAAAAAAGATTTTTCAGCATTTTGCTCTGGCAGGATGGCCGGAAAACCGCTGTTTGCCTTAACGTGTTCGCAAGACCATAGGCATTCCCTTTGAACGAATGGTAGTCATGTACAAAGTCACTGACCGAGTACGCTTTTTTATAGGCTATCGAGCCCAATATGGATTCACCTGAATGTTTCTCGAATCTTCCAGCAATCATTTGAAAATATTTTTCCCTGAGTTCTTCCGTATCACCCTGCAGCCCGGATGCTACAGGTATAAGAAAAACCAGGGTTTCGCAGCCGGGCGGTGCCACCGAAGGATCGGTATGGGAAGGAACACTTGTATAAAATAAAGGGGCGGATGGCCATTGCGGGTATTGATAGATCTCGGTTCCATGCTGCTCAAAAGGAACATCAAAAAATAAGGAGTGATGAACAGGCTGCCTGAGTTTTTTATTCAGCCCCACATAATATAATAAACAGGAGGGAGCCATGACCCGTCTTTCCCAATAGTTATCCGTGTAACTCCGGCATTCCTCCGGTAACAGTTTTGTTTCTGTAAAATGATAATCGGCCGTACTGAGAAGCGTATCCACACTGTAAACATCTTTATTGGAAGACAGCGTTGCCACCTTACCACGTTTTATTAATATAGCCTTTACCTCCTCTTCAAAATGAAATTCGACCCCCAGTTCAAGCGCCAGTTTGTACATTCCTTCCACGACCGAATAGATGCCTCCCTGAGGATACCAGGTACCCCCTTTTATATCCGCGTAGTTCATCAGGCTGTACAGGGCGGGTGTTTGCTGCGGCAGGGCCCCGAGAAATAGGCAGGGAAACTCCATGATCTGCCGGAGTTTCGGGTGGGTAAAATATTTTGCAATATGTGTACGGATCGAAGTAAACAGTTGCAGCTGGAACAGCCCGGCAATGATTCGCCCATCGAGGAATTCCAGCAGGGAACGGCCGGGTTTATAGACCAGGCTTTTCATCCCCACTTTATACTTGCGGGCCGCCCCCCTGAGATATTTTTCAAGCTTTGACCCGCTTCCCGGTTCTACCGATTCAAACAATTTTTTCAATTCGGAAAAATCAGCGGGAATGTCAGTAAAACCATCCTCCCAGTAAATGCGGTAAGAAGGATCAAGTCGTTGCAGTGCGTAGTAATCTGAAACCCTTTTGCCGAATTGGTCAAAATACCTTTCAAACACATCGGGCATCCAGTAAAAACTGGGACCCCTGTCAAACCGAAATCCCTGTTCTTTTAACTGCCCGGCTCTTCCGCCGGGTATCGCATGTTTCTCAATAACGGTAACGCTCCACCCTTCCTTTGCCAAAAAGGAAGCAGCAGATAACCCGGCAAAGCCACTGCCAATTACAATAACCGAACGCTGAGCCACAAATGCTGGTTTAATAGCGGCTGATCTGTTCCTTCAGGAGTTTCCTGGCAAAATGGATCCTGCTTTTGATCGTTCCCAGGGGTTCGTGCAGCACTTCAGCAATTTCATTATACTTATATCCTTCAAAGTACAATAAAAAAGGAGTTTTAAATATTTCGGGGAGATGCTGGATGATCTTTTTTATTTCTTTAACCCGCAGGTTGCTTTCTGCCGTATTACTTACGGTAGCCTGTTTCTGGTTCAGCAAATAATCATTTGCGCTGTTGTCAAAGATGGTTTTTTGTTTAGCTTTCCTGCGGTAATTATTAATAAAGATATTCCGCATGATCGTGAACAGCCAGGCCCTGATATTGGTGCCTGCATGATATTTTTCCTGGTTAGCCAGCGCCTTATACAAGGTCTCCTGGTAAAGGTCATTGGCAGCTTCAGTGTCCCTTGTAAGATTAATGGCAAACGGTTTCAGAAAATCCGCGTGGTGAATGAGCATCTGATTGAACTCAGGACTCGACATATGATCATGTTTAATAATAGCTGCTTCAAAGTTAAACAAACCCTTTGAGACTGCAAAAACCCGCTCCTGGCCCAGCTGACAATACTTACAGGCTGGTTAAGGGCTCCTTTCCGGTGAGTCCTTTTTTAGAGCGTCGATAGAAATTCCATTACCTCAGGAAGGGATTTTTTTAACTGGATGTTTACAGGGAGTTTTTTCCGGTAATGTTGCGTGGGTTGACCTGAGATCACTGTATGGAGGACGGGGCAGTACCGCCCCATCTGGTAGAGGAATTTTTCTAATTGAAAGTCCGGACAGGTAGCCGTCAAATGAACAAAAGCACAGTTGGGTTTCTTGATACTGACTACCTGTTGTACGTCTTTAAACGGAACATTAGCGCCCAGGTAGATCGTTTGTGCTCCCCGGCTCTTCAAAAGATAATACATAAAAAGAAGCCCCAATTCATGATGTTCACCCTCCGGCAAAAAAAGAAGAAATGTTTTATCCAGTTTTACATGGGATATGGTTGTTTCGATCGCCACGATCAGCTTTTGACGGATCACATTCGTAACCAGGTGTTCCTGGGCGGGATGGATATGCCCGGTTTGCCACAGGATGCCGATCTTTTCCAGGAAGGGAAAAATGATTTGTATAACAGTCTTTTCAACACCTTTTACCGAAATATAACCCGCAATGATATTTTCAAATCTTTCCATATCCATATCCATCATTTCCTGCACCAGTTCATTGATCACTCTTTCCATGACAGCCTGGGGATCATTCAGTGAAAGGATCCTGTCCTTTATGTCCTGAGGTTGCATCCTGTCTATATGAGATATCTTATACCCGTATTTATTCAGGAGCGCTATATTCAGAACCGTTTTCAGCTCATCGTTGCTGTAATACCGGATATTCGTGGCGGTACGCTGTGGTTTCAGGAAATGATAACGCTGTTCCCAGATCCGGATGGTATGGGCTTTAATGCCGGAGAGGTTTTCCAGGTCCTTTATCGTGAATGCATCCATACAAAATGTGCTACAACTTAAAAAAGAAAAAGTTCAGCGGTAAGGCTGAACTTTTTGCTCATTAAAGACAGGGGTGTGAATGATGTCAGAGTTCCGGGTTCCTGAACACACCGCTCTCAACCAGTTTCCTGAGCTGGCTGATAAGGCCTGGGCCCTGCAATGCTTCCAGGTGACCCCTGAAATGCAGGTCGGTGCCGATCAATTCATAATAATTCTTTTTGATAAGGTATTGGGCAAGTTCATGCACCGATTTGCCGTAATGACCTCCAATGGACAACAGGTTCAACTGGAAAATACAGCCGGCATCTCTTAGCTCCTCATAGAATTCCTTGTTCTTAAGAAGATAGATGTACCGTTCAGGATGCGCTATGACCGGCTGGTAACCCTGCATTACCATGCCAAATAAGATATCTTTAATGCCATGCGTACGATATGCCAGGGAAAACTCAACCAGCACTTTGTTGCCGCTGATCGTTAATAAAGGTTCGTTGCTTTTTACCATTCCCGCCATATGATCATCAAGAAAATACTCTGCCGCCGCATTGACCTCCACCGGTATTCCTTCCGCCTTTACCGCCTGCCTGACCAACTCCAGCTTTTCAAGGATGACTTCCCGGCTGTTTTTGTACATGTCCCACATCACATGAGGTGTGGTGATAAGTTTTGAATACCCAAGGGCCACCATGCCTTTGATCAGCATCAATGAAGTGGCCATATCGGGTGCGCCGTCATCTATTCCGGGGAGAAGATGAGAATGCATATCTGCCCGGAGTTGCCGGTAGGCGGTATCTCCATGAAGCGGCCTGGACCGATGAAAGATTTTAAACATAATTAATTAAAGACAGCAGTCATGAATCTTCATCCAGCGATCCGTTGAGGTTTTTACAATTCGCGGACTGGCAGCGAAGGAAAGATCTTAAATACAAGGCGACTGTTAGGAAAAAGAATATACCAACCTGTAAGAAAAAGCAACATGAAATCGGTATAAAAACCCTGGTGCTGCTGGTACCATAGCTCCAGGGCTCCTTTATACGGAAGAATCACGTTGCGATAACATTCTTCAGCAGGGAGTCTGCTTTTGGTTATGATTCCCTCTTCATCCCGGAATAGGATGGAACCGATCCCGGTGAGGCCCGGTTTTACTTCGTATACTTTATTTTTCATCTCATCCGAATACCTGTCAAACCCGCTTTTCATCAGGGGTCTTGGTCCGGTGAACGACATATCGCCCGTAAGAATATTCATCAGCTGAGGTAATTCATTGATCTTGGACCTGCGAAGAAACTTCCCTACCGGGGTGACGCGGGGATCATCGCGCAGGGTAAGATCCTTTGTGCCCATATTGGGACTGTTCCTGAGCATCGTGCTGAACTTCCAGATCCTGAAGATCCTGTTTTTGTACCCCACCCTTTCCTGCCGGTAAAATACTTCATGTTCTCCGGTCAACAAAAGTATAAGGATAACGGGAATGAATAGTGGCAAAAGAAGTATCAATATGATCAGTGAAAATAGTATATCGAAAGTCCTTTTAATATACTTATACATACTGACTAATTCCTGCCATAAATTATCTGAAAATAATCTTTTCGGGGACGGTTTTCCCCTCATCAAAGTATTCATTGTACCAGTCCACTGTTTTTTTCAGCCCTTCTTTCCAGTTCACCCTGGCAGAAAATCCCAATTCTTTTTTTGATTTGCTGATATCGGGGCTGCGACGTGATACTGAACCCGGATATGTTGGGGCATTGATATATTTTCCTTTGAAACCCATCAGTTCCCCCGTATAGCGCGTCAGGTCTTCAATGGTTGTTTCAATCCCCGTGCCCAGATGATAGATCTGTTCATTTGTTCCCGGAGTTTCCATCGCGAGTACAGTTCCTTCCACCGCATCGGTAATATAACAGAAATCCCTGGTCTGGTCATGCCCATACACCTTAAAAGGGTCTTCCCCGCTCCGGAACCGGATCACCAGGTGCGGTATCACATGATTGAATCCCATCCTTGGCCCAAAAACATTGTGATAACGGATGATCGTGATCTCAAAACCCAGCATCCTGGCATAGTTCAGGAAAGCTGATTCTCCCAGGATCTTGGTAGCGGCATAGGTAAACCGCGGATGCCCTATGTGCTGAATGGTCAATGGAACCTCCTCCGGGGTAGGCACTTTATAACCAAATGCATCAACGGTGCCTGCATAGTTTTCACTTGTGGACGCGAACAGTACTTTCCGGATCCTGGACCGGCGGATCCATTCGAGGGTATATAAAGTGAGTGCTGTATTAATGCGTATCACTTCGTGGGGCTTGCTGTTGGCATTATCGACTCCCACCAGCGCTGCCATCATATACAGCTCGTCATAATCATTGTCTAATTGATCATACGCACCGGGGTAGGAAAAATCGGCCTCGATAACCCTGACTCCATACGTATCCACCAGGCTGTTGAATTCTTCATCCCGGTTTTTTTTCATGAAATTATCGGCAATCGTAAGTTGGTAATTCTTTTTGACGGCCAGTTCTTTTGCTATATTAAACCCTATGAACCCGGCCCCGCCCAGTATTAAAACTTTTTTACTCATTTATGTTAACCGGTTAATCGGTGAATTAATGTCTGACCAATTAATAAATCAGGAAAAAGAAAATGATCTGAAGGGAATGGGTTGAAGCAGCCCCGTTGGCCATCAACCTCCTGACTCTCAACTTTCAATTCGCTTTCCGGCCTCTTACAGATCGCCCCGCCCGATCACTTTCACGGTATGTCGGGATGAAAGCTTTTCTATCTCTTCATTGGAAAGAACGCCGATTGTATCATATATGAAATTGGCCGGCTGCCGCATCAGTTTTTCAATTAATCCTCCATTCGTCCGATACTCCCGGTGACCGGTAGTGATGGCAATGATATCAAAATCCTTTTTCAGCAGCTCATCGAGATCCTGGTTCACCCAGGCATCTTTCTCTTCCCAGTACAAAACATGTGGATCATGCAATGAAATATCACATCCTTCGACCTCAAGCCAGTCATAAAAACCTTCCACCGGGGAATAACGGGTATCACCGACATCGTTCAGATAACTTACGCCGAGCAATAAAACTCTTTTCCCGGCAAACGACCTGTTATATTGTGACCGGAGATATTCAAAGGCGTACAAGGGCATTTTATCATTGATCTGTACGCCTTTTTCACTTTGCTGAAGTCCTTCTTCTCCGCCAAATAAATTCACCCGGGCCCAGCTTGCCATCAGCGGGTCTTTGGTCAGGCAATAGCCTCCGACACCCAGCCCTGGCAGCATGATATTCTGGTGCGTGGGTCGCATGCGTATCGCATTCACTACGTCATAAATATCAACGCCGGCTTCTTCGGCAAAGCGGCTCCACTCCACCATGAAGGCAATATTCATGGCGCGGAAAGAATTCTCCAGCACTTTGGCCATCTCCGTCGCGTTAGTATTGCCCAGCCGGGTCAGCGGGTACTCATCGGTGCGGATCACGGTTCGTAAAAATTTTTCCACCGCATCGGCGCTTCGTTCATCAATCCCAGAATAGACCCTGTAAAAATTCTGGATAGAATCGACATACCGGGTCCCGGGCATCACCCTTTCATAAGAGTGCCCGAGCTTCAATTCACCCTTGGCCAACTTCCTTTTCGAAAGACAATCATCGAGGATCGGTTTCACCAGTTTTTGAGTGGTACCGGGAGGAACGGTTGTTTCCACGAGCACCAGTACATCAGGCCGGCAATACTGTCCTATACTTTCCACAGCTTTTTTAAAGGGAGTAAGATCAATGCTGTAATCCTCCAGTTCTTTTGTCGAAGAGGCCTTTTTTCTTACATCCAGGTTAATATCCACAATGATCACATCCGCCAGGCTGTAAGCATAGGGATCATGCGTGGCATAATAGTTTTTCTTTTCGCGTGTTTTAGTATAGTACTCCCCGATCTTGGGGTCACTGGCCAGCACGGGGAAGATGCCTTCGTTGATCGAACAGATCTTCCAGTAAGAAGATGCGTCGGGAAGATCGATGCCGATCACTGCATACTCTTCGGTCAATGCATTGGCTACCACCAAACCCATCACTGAACCCACAAATCCCATTCCCTGCACCACCACCACTTTTTTGCCGGGATGATGAGCGAGGAATTGATCAATCCCTTCCTGATCATTCATCGATAAAGGGAGAGGGTATTCCTTCCGTGTAATAGGGCTTCGTGAAATCTGTTGTGTGGCTGCTTCCATATTCAAAGGATAGCGTTAAACGGCACGGAATCAATCATCAAAAGTAAAGATAAAGTTTTTGAATGCTGCTGTTATACATTCAAGATTTACCAGCCTTCTGCAATAGTTCCAGGTATTTTTCCTTCAGGCAACGATGCAGGTAAGGCTGACTGAAGTTGTCTTCAATTTTTTTCCGAAGATCCTCTGCATAAAGATTCATTTCGTCCGGGTGATCCAGGGCATAGGACAATTTCTCCAGCAGGTCGTTGGTATCCCGGGGCTGAAACAAAAGCCCGGTCTTGCGGTCTGTGACAATATCCACATTGCCCTCCACGGCCGAACAAACAATGGGGCAGTTCATAGCTCCCGCCTGTAAAAGTGTATTCGGGAATCCTTCCCGGTAAGAGGCATGCACCAGCAGTTTTGAAAGATGAAGGAAGTATTCCACCTCTTCACTCCAGTCAATATGAACAATGCCCGGGTGTTTTTTTAAGACCTCGCGTGCTTCTGCGGAAATCGGGTCAAGATGATCTTCAAACTGACCGAGGATGATCAGGCGGAGATGCGGACGCGTCTCATACAGCTTTGCAAATGCTTTCATGAGTTCATCCATCCCCTTGTCTCTGACGATCCGGCCCATATTCAGCAGGTAACAGTATCTTTCATCATACTGCAGCTTTTGTTTTGTGGCAGCCAGGGTTCCGGGATTCAAAGCCCTGGCAGAAAAGCGACCGAGATCAACCCCATTACTTGATCCCTGACCGATGACCATCAGTTTTTTTTCTTTTACCAGTTGATGTTTCCGGATATACCCGAGCAACGAGTAGCTGTTAGGCCATACATGCGTGGCCGCTTTCCCGGTGAGTCGTTCCATGAACCGCAGCGCCTTTTTTTTGATCCCGGTAGTCGTCATAAACCGCAGCCCCGCCACCGTATGGATCCGGATTTTAACTCCCGCCATCCTTGCAGCCAGCATGGCCAATAAGCCTGCCTTGGGAGTATGCGAATGAACGATATCCGGTTTTTCTTTTCTTATCAGCCTGTACAATCTCCAAAGTGAACGCAAATCTTTAAAGGGTGCAATGTGTCTTGCCATCGGCACGACGCGATAGTCGCATCCTTCGTTTTTCAGCAGGTCCGGCCATTCTTTTCCGTTGCTGCTCACCATGATCACTTCAAAACCATTTTCCTTCATGTAGCGCATCTGGTTCGATAATAACGATCGCAGTGACAAGGGAGAAGTAGTGATACGAAGAAGTTTAGGCATTTTCCAGGTAACACTTTTTATACCATACTTCCAGTGCAAAAAGGGTCCACAACATCTTCGCCCTTTTTTCATCGCCGGTCCTTATCTTCCTGTTCCAGCATTGTTCAATGAAAGACGGTGCCACAAACTGGCGGCAAAATGCGCCGGCAGGAAGAAGATAAGATGCGATCACTTCTTTCAATTCATGATCCATCCATTTTTTAAGCGGAACCTCAAATCCCCGTTTGGGTTGGTGGAGCAACGGGGCCGGCAGGTATTTTTCCGCCAACCTGCGAAGCAGATACTTCGTCTGGTTCTTCCTGATCTTGAATGTGTCCGGCAGGGAAGGAATATATTCCAGCAATTCTTTGCAGAGCAGGGGGCTTCTTCCCTCCAGGGAATGCGCCATGGTGGCAATATCCATTTTTACCAGCAGGTCGCCGGCCAGGATATTGTCAAAATCAAGATTCATTATTTTTTGCAGCCCTGATAAAGACGATCGGTTGACACAATCAAAATCCTGCTGCACGGGTTGTAAAACCGATGGACCAGATACCAGGTATTTCTCAAATCCTTCAAAACTGTCAATGGTCGCCGCCAGGTAAGCCGGCAGACTTTTTTTCCGGGCCAGGTCGCTCAGCCGGTAAAAATAATTATACCGGGTTTTTTTGTTTCGCGGAGGTGGCAGCACTTTGTGCAGGATCGCTGCGGGTGTTTTCACAAAAAAACCAGGATTAAAAAAATCATACTTCGCAAAGGGAACATAACGACGGTACCCGCCAAACAGCTCATCACCGCCATCTCCATTTAAAATAACGGTAAGATGCTTTTTTGCTTCACGGCTGACATAATAGCTGGGAATGGCAGAGCTGTCCATAAAGGGCTCACCGTAATTGGCCAATATCTTTTCCACGTCGTCCCTGAGGTGACTGTAAGATATCCTGATCTCGTAGTGATCTGTTTCATATCTTTTGGCCACCTGTTTTGCCAATGGGGCTTCATCATATTCTCCTTCAAAAGAAACAGTAAAAGTTTTCAGCGTATCATTATATGTCCTGGCAATTGCGCTGACGATCCCGCTGTCAATCCCACCGCTCAAAAATGAACCCACTTCAAGATCAGATGATTCCACTCTCCTTTTCACGGCGCTGTGAATATATGCATCGGTTATTTGAACAGCGGTATCAAAACTATCTGCTGAGCGGGTTTTATAAAATGGATGGATGCTCCACCACCGGGTAATGACCGGCCGGGGGTCATTGACATCGACAAGAGCATAGTTCCCTGCAGGCAATTCCCATACATTCCGGTAAGGAGTCGATGATTTATAAAAATATCCCATCCGGGTATATTGCTGAAGCCGTTCTTCATTGATCGGGGCTTTTACCTGGCGTTGCAAGGCATTTATTTCGCTTGCAAAAACAAAGCGGTTCCCGTAATGATAATAATACAAAGGTTTTTTACCTGCACGGTCCCTTGCGAGAAATAAACGGTTCTGCAGCCGATCATAGATCACGATGGCAAACATTCCGTCAAACTCATCAAGGCAGGCGGCACCTTTCTTTTCATAGGCCCGCAAAATGGTTTCTGTATCGGAATTGGTGGTACAGGTAAGGCCCAGTTTTTTTCTTACTTCAAGGTAATTATAGATCTCTCCATTAAAAATGATGGTCAGGGGTCCGAGGTGCATGGGTTGATGTCCCCCCGCAATATCCAGTATGGCCAGCCGGTGGTGATGCAATTGCACTGCCCCGTCTTCAAAGGTGGTTTGCTCGTCGGGCCCGCGGTGAAAGAGATCATGGGTCAGTCGGGGGATATCAAGACGGAAATTAATTGAGCCGGCGATGCCGCACATAAATAATCATTTTCCGGGGATAGCGAAGTTGAGGATCTTATTGAACCAGGCGGGATACGCCAAATTGGTTTTTTGATATAATAATATTATCATAATAAGGTAAAACGGCATACAGGGAATCTTGTACCTTGATAAAGCCCCGAAGTTGGCTGAGGCCGTGCCGACAGCCACCGAAAAAACAAAAGCGAAAATAAAACACATCAATATCCTTGGTTCAGAAAAAGAAAGGCTGAAAAATTTCTTCAACCCCTTTTTATAAATAAGAAACAGGGTTAAAAAAAGGAAGATGGACGATTCCAGTGCAGACAGGAGTGCTATGGGTGTATTGATCTCCCAGACGAAGGGCCGGTAAAAGGTAGCCACGATTCCGCCAAAGACCATCAAAAGAGGGTTGGAATTATTGATCGTAAAATTCGAGTCACTGTTTCCCGTTTGCTGGGCTACGTTCGCATACATTTGCCGCTGGTATTCTGCATTGCCCGCAATTTTATCCAGTTGATATTGTTGACCCGCCTCCATCGATGTCAGGTAGTTAAGCAAAAGATACCCTACCAGGATGCTGCTGGCAAATGTCAGGATAGCAAAAATGCTGCGCAGCGTTTTGTTTTCAATGAGTTTATTGACTTCGGCAAATTGCCAGATGATCAGCGCCAGTACCAATACCAGCAAAATATATACTTTGATAAAATACAAAAGCATCCCGCAGAATAAAATGATGACCGCTGATATAAAGAATTTTTCTTTTTTGACAAATATGTTCAAAAAAGCATAAGCAATATACCCCACCGCGCCAAAGCAAATAGGGTCTTTCAAAAGCCCGCTGCTCCAATAACAAACACTTGGTAGAAAAAGACAGGCGAATGCCAGTGGTTTCCACAATTCAGGATAGAAATGATAAAATGTTTTAAAGAGCCGGATCGCACCTCCCAATGCAAAAAAACCGAAACAGAGACAGATACACAGATAGCTGTTAAAGAAAAGATAGGAAGGCAGTAATGCGAGTTTGGAAGGAAAATAGTTCGCGGCAGACAACATGTAATTATAGGTCATGTCATACTCATAGTTGTCGTAGTAGAAATAATCAAACAGTGGATTCTTGTAAGTAATTTTCGAACTTTTCAGCGCCAGCCATAAATTATCGGGGTTATCTTTTATTGCTGCGCGAATATCCTGGGTAGCCTGGTAATACAGCGAAGTATCCCCTCCTTTAAAATAAAATTCCGTAAGCATGGCAAAAGCAAAAACACAAATCAGCTTAAAATAAAATGACCGGAAATAAAGCATTTTAAGCCGGGGGTCCATTTGCTTCTTTGCTTTAGACCTTATGATGAAAAGCATAACCAGGAAACACAAAGGGAAGATCGCCAGGTCAGTAGGAGAAAAAAAACGGGCGAGAAGTATCATAATTGAAAATCAGGATTCGCAGCCGGTTTCATAGAACACGATTAATTGATAACAATGCATTTGCCCGCTCACCGGGCCAGCTTTCTGAAATAATCCAGGTAAAGATGCTTATTGGCTTCCACCGAATAAAAAGATACCACTGTTTCCCGCCCCCTGGCTCCTATATTTTCTCTTAACTCCGGGGATTCGATCAACCGGGAAAGCTTGGTCACCCACTCCTCCGTGGTGCCCGCTAAAAATCCATTTTCACCGTCCCTGATAATCTCTTTATTTACACCTACGGGCGACATGATCGTGGGGATTGCCAGGGCCATATACTGAAGCCCTTTCAGGCCGCATTTTCCTTTAGACCATTCATCGTCCGGTAATGGCATAATGCCAATATCTATTTCCTGAAGATCTTTTACTTCGGTGTCCTTTTTCCAATCCTGACCCCTGATGCCCAGTTGTTCATTGCGATACCTTCCATCGCCGATCACTTTAAAAGAGACCCTGCCATCAAACTTATCTTTTATAATACGCAAGGCATCTACGCAGGTTTCAAAATGAGCAATAGTAGAAAAAGAACCGCTCCAGCCGATGCAAATCCTCTCCTTATTAATGCGATAGGCCGGCGTATAAATGGCTGTATCAATGGTGGTAGGGACAATTGCCACATTTTTATTGAACTGACCCGCATAGTCAGCCAGGTATTGATTTCCGGCAAATACGAGGTTAGACAGTGCAATAATTTTTTTGGTCTTGTCGGGGTTTTTCAGGAACCGGAAAGTTTTGTTGTCGCCCGATACCAGGTCCAGCCAGATAGCATCATCATAATCAAAAATCAGCTTTGCTTTTTGGGCATATCTCTTTTCAAAATAACAGGTCCCGAGCATAAAGGCCTCTCGCTGTATGAAGACAATGTCATAATCCCTGATTTTTTTCAACTCGCGGTACCGTTTAAAGAATCCTTTTATAACAATGGCCAATTTTCTGAAATAATGCCCCTTCCGGTAAAAATATTTATAATCCTTCCCCTCCAGCAGGTTTGAATAGGTACATGTTATACCATTGGAAGCAAGAAACCCAAGATATTGTTCAAACCGGAATCGCTGGCCGGGCACTCTTTCAGGTTGGTGTAAACAAACGATCAGAACTTTCATTGCAGGGTTAGTTTTCCAGCCAAACCAAAGGAAGTTTTTCAGTAATTTCTATGTTACTGAATTTTGAGCTGGTTCTGGCGCCGACACGTTTTGCCCATTCGGCCATTTTATGGATGCCTGTTCCCAGCGAAGTGAAAGATCCTTCAGCGATGTTAAATATTTTTTTGGCCTTACTGTGGTCAGCATAGGCATTCACCACTTCATTGCGTGCGGGCAGGTACCGAAGCTCTGTCGTTGCTCCCATTTCTTTCATAATAGCATGCGCCAGTTCATTTACGGTATATTCCTGATCCGCCCCAATATTGAATACTTCATTGCGGGCTGCGGGCACATCCACCGAGCGGGCGATATAAGGAGCCACATCACTGATATAGCTGAAGGCCCGGGTCTGGTTACCATCCCCAAAAATGGTCAGCGGTTTTCCCTGCATCAATTGATTCATGAATATACCGATCACGTTCCGATAACGATCACCAATATTCTGGTATTCACCATATACATTATGCGGCCGGAAGATGATATAATCCAGGCCGAACATCTCGTGGGCCGACCGGAGGTCAAGCTCCACCGCGTATTTTGACACCCCGTAAGGATCTTCAGGGATCGGAGTGGTGTTCTCTGTCATCGGTAGCTGCCCGGCTCCGTAAACAGCGATAGAGGAAGTAAAAACAAAGCATTTTACTTTATGACGTATGCTTTCATTGATCAGGTTAATGCTACCCAGCAGGTTGTTATTGTAATTGAATCTCCTGATAAAATGGCTTAATCCTTCGGCGGCATAAGCAGCCAGATGATAGACATAATCAAACTTATATTGTGTAAAAAGTTCAGCCATCAATTTTTCATCATATACGGATCCCCTGACAAAAACCGCATTCTTATTGATATAGTCTTCGAAACCTCCGCTCAGATCATCCACCACTACCACTTTCTGTCCCATTCCAATTAGTTCATTCACCACGTGGGCACCGATAAACCCGGCCCCGCCTGTAACCAATGATATACGCATGTTTATTTTTTTTATAACTAAGAATTATACCTCCTGGTGGAGGTCAAAAGCTTTCTTTCCAACAGCATGCCAATAGGGAGCCTGTTCAGAGAAAGAAATATTTTCAAGCCCGGCCGATCGCATCATATTCTCTATTTGTTTTTTGGAAAAGCGCTGCTCGAGCGGGGTCCCGAAGCGGTCCAATGCATCGTTGCGGATAATATAAAACGATGTTTTTTCATAAGAATGCAGGGGCAGCCGGGAACGGATCTTTTCGGGAAACCCTAAAAGACGGAAAAACCGGTTCAATAATACAAAAGGCATATAAAAAAATAGGGCAAAACAATAGCAGCAAAACCTTTTCAGGCGACCCGGCAGCTTACTAACCACTCTCCTTAAGAGATTCGAAAGAAAAAACAAGGATTTATATAAAAAACCGCGGTTATCAAGATTATAATACAGATAAACGAGGAAATAACCCCCGGGTTTTATCTTCCTGACACAGGTATACATAGCTTTCGGCGTATCGGGAATATGATGTAAAACGCCGAGGCTGAAACCAAAATCAAAATAATTATCGGGAAAAGGCAGGTTATCAATGGAAGCCTTGTACAGATGAACATTGTCGATACCGTTGAGCAACCGGCTTGCTGCCAGTACGGCTTCGCTGGGGTCAATGGCAGCCACTGCGCCCACTTTATCATGAATATATTTTGACCAACGACCTGTTCCGCAGCCAAAATCGGCAACAATTTTATCCTTTCCTACCATGACGGGGGTCACAATATCAAAATAAGTGTCCCCGATCTTTCTTATTTCCGCATCGCTGAAATGATGGAAGGCTTTCCACTCTTCGCCAAATGAACGAACTGTTGATTGGTCAATATTCTCCCCCCAGTCATCATAGCAACGGATGGGTCGTTGGTTCACTTCGATGACACGGGCAGGAATTTTTTCCTCCTTGATTATAAAAATATTCTCAACACCCATCAGTTCAGTAATTGTTCATATACCCGGCTGTATAAGGTAACTCCATTATCCAGGTCATAGTACTGGTGCGCTGATTGACGGATCTGGGTTTTATCTTTCTTCAGGAGCTGATCCAGAGCCCGGCAAACTTCTTCGTATTCTTGCTTCCCGAACTTTTTGATCAGCACCCCGGCGCCCGATGCTTGTACGATCTCCCCGGTATCACCAATATCGTTACAGATCAGCGGAACACCCATCGCCATGACTTCCCCCTGCTTGGTAGGGGAAGAACCTTTTTTGGAATAAACATCTTTGATAAAAAAAATATTCCAATCGCTGACAGCAATATACAACGGTACTTCCTGACGGGTGGCCATTTGCACGCGTATGGCATCGGCCGGGATCCCTTTTTCTTCCGCTCTGCTGATCACCGCTTCTTTCTTATCCGGAGTGATCAATAAAAAAACCGAATGGGGATCCAGCCCTTTTAACACGGCAAAGAAATCCAGCATTTCATCCGTCATATACCAGCCACCCAATGACCCCAGATAACTCAGCACCTTCGCCCCATTTTTTATATCCAGCTTTTTTTTGATCTCCTCCTTTTGTTCGGTACTGATCTTCCGGTAATCAAAATGTTCCAAGTCGGCACAGCAGGGTATGACCGAGATCTTCCCGGAAGGAAGATGATAGGTATTGATCAGTTCTGCTTTGCCTTTCTGTGTTAAGGAAATGATATGAGCCGATCCCGAGAAATAGTTTTGCTCTTTTTTCTTGTATCGTTTGTAAAAAAACCGGTATAAAGGATTTTTCAGATCCCACAAACCGCTGTCCACTCTTTCATCCACCCAGAAGCCCCGCATATCAAACAAAAAGGGAATACCATATCGCTTTGATAATTTCAGTCCCGCCGCGGCCGCCACATAACTCCTGCAATGCACCAGGTCAAATTTTTTTTCCTTTTGCAGCTGCACAGCCTTCCTGTTTAATTTCCATTGATCAAATAGCTTGGACAAAAGCGGTGGCCGGGTTGTAAAGATCAGCGTTACCCAGTTGATCCCTGCTTCCTGCAATAATGCACGGACCTGGGTCCCGGAGTTTTCCAATTTCTTTTTTTTCTCAACACTCAGTATGGTAAACCGGTAGCCTTTTTTTGTTAATGCTTTAAGGTAAGGGATCACCTGGCTTTGCCCCAACTGGTCGGTCATGCCATCATAGGATATGTACAGGATCTTTTTCATCCGGGAAGCGGGATCGTTTTTAATCCGGCAGGCAATTCTACCGAGCGTTTTGCAGCAAGATTTCTTAATAACTGTCTTTTTTTATTGTTGGTCCACATTTTTGTCAGGTAGAGGCTCCCTTTCCCAATGGACGATTGCGGAACAGATTGTAATGGTGCGGAGGCATTAATGACATAGCGGATAGCCCGCAGGTAAAGATCGTGTGCATGTTCCATTACTTTCAGGTGAATAGCAGGCAGTTCTTTTTCGGCACTTACATCGATCCGTTCACTTGTAATGATATTGCCCGAATCAATACCGGCAGAGAGCCATAATACCGTGTTCCCGATCATTCCCCATTGGTTATTCGCAATACACCAGTTGGTACAATTCGGTCCGCCCTTAACATAAGGCGACAGACCCGTGTGCAGGTTCATGATGCCAACCGGCAATGGCATGGATCCCATGGGTTCTTTGATCAGTGAAGTACCGGAAACGATCCAAAGTTCCGGTTGCAGCGCTTTGGTAAATTCAAGTGCCTCTGGA
>CAYSIU010000015.1:0-16379 GCA_964431095.1 uncultured Chitinophaga sp.
CACCCTTTTTTTTGAAAAAGATTTCCTGAATTTATTCTTTACGGATGATCTGTTCCTTTACCGCTTTCAATATTTTCATCAATACGCCAAACCTACCAACCTGGAAATGCCTCCGGATATTTTTCGTCAAACTTTAAAACTTGTAGCGGGTATTGAAGAAGAATTCACCCGGTTACAAAACGACAGCAATCATATGCTCAGGGCCATATTGTATCAACTGCTGGTAATTCTGAACCGGTATTATGCCGCCATTTACCAGGTGAAAAGCGATACCTACATTCATCCAATATTTTTGAGGTTTCGTTCTTCGATCGAAAAAGAGTTTATGAAGCATCATCATGTGGCAGCGTATGCGCAACTGTTGAAAATAAGCCCTGCCCAGCTTAACAAAATTTGCAGGCAATACAGCGGTTTGTCAGCACAGCAAATGATTCATCACAAACTGATCTCAGAAATTAAAAAGCAACTTCGCCGTAATCAATCCATCAAAGAGATTGTGTATGCCTTCGATTTTTCAGACCCCTCCAACTTTAACCGCTTTTTTAAACGGCTTACAGGAACTACCGCACAGCAATACAGGAATAATAGTTGAATGACCACCCTGTTTCTAAAATGACCATTTCAGGAAAGTTTTCCCGCTCCAACTTTGTAAAAAATCCTGATCATGGCTAAACAATTATTTTTATTATTGATCATAACAATAATATCATTGGCGGCCCCGGCACAACAATTATACATCAATGCCAGGACGGGTAATGACAAAAACAACGGTACGCAATTGCAACCTTTGAAAACTATTGCTGAAGCTGCGAAACGGATCAACGCCAATAGTTCAGCGGAAGCAGCCACCCTCATTATTTCCGAAGGCATTTACCCGTTAACGGAAACAGTGTGGTTTAATAACGATAGGTTTTCAGCAACAAACCGTTTAACGATAAGAGCGGAAGTATTGCCGGGTGACAAGGATTGGAATCCACAACGCATGCCGGTTATTACAGCCGTGATTCCTGCAACACCTACGCCCGGCGACGGTGAAGAAGCCCGTGGATTTGAAATAGAAGCAAGCCATGTAACCATTGAAGGGCTGCGGTTTACAGGAAGCCCCGTTTATTATTACATCGATGGAAAACAAAACAGGCGTTATTACCCTATTTGGCGGAATGGTAAAAATTTGGACGACCTGCTGGTAACACAATGCCTCTTCGCCGGCAATATGGATGTGCTGCCCATACGGGTTGCCGTAATAGCCAATGGAAACGGGCTGGTACTTGACCATTGCGTCTTTTATAATTGCCAAAATCCTGTTGTATTCTGGAATGCCGAAGGGGAAACAAGTTATCACAACGCTATGCGTTATTGTTTAGTGTACGAGGCAAATTACAGTGGCGTATGGACCACAAAGCAAATCGGAGACGACTTTGAGTTTCATCACAACATTATTGCCAATAGCAGAACAGCCTGGATAAAAGATAATGAGAGTAAGCACCACTACCAGATACACGACTGCATTCTTACAAATAACATGAAAACAACCGGAAACGGTGGCGGCAATGCAATCAATAATGATTTCCTGAAAATGGACAATGTGCAATTGAACGGCACCATTGAAATTGAAAAAGATCAAAGCAGGAACAATTATCTGCAATTGAAAGAAGGCTCATTCGGTTCGGAATTAAAAGCCGGGTTGTTTAAAAACTAAGAAAAATCGGGTGGATTAAGATTTCAGACAAATTCAAAGCCTCGGAAAAGAGAATCCAAAGGCTCCCGGTTTTCGTACGTTTGGAGCTCAGGACCGAATCATTTTGCTATAACTCTCACCCCTCCTTCGTGGCCCTCCTTATTCAATCCCGTCTTGCTCAAACTGTAGGTAAAACTGAGCAGGAAGAAACGACGCAGCGTAAGCACCCGCGAGTCTTCCACGTAATTGTTCCGCGTATTGCGGCTGATACCGATATTCTGGTCCAGCAGGTCACGGGCGCTGAGCTTCAGTTCGCCGCGGTTGAACTTCAGCAACTGCTTGCTGATACTGGCGTTCCAGAGCGGCACTTTGGCATTAAAACCCGCCGCTCGCTGGCTATTGATGGTATAGGTGAAATCTGTAGAGAAGAAAAACCCTTTGGGCATCTGCCAGTCCACCGACGCCGAATAGTCCTGCGTGAGATAACGGCTGTCCAGGGCCGATTGCAGTGAGTATTTCGTTTTGTTATAATTGATCCCTGCTTCCAGCCCGAGGTTCAGTTTCTCATCCGGGTTCATATCCAGCCGGAGATTGGGACCAATGGATACCGTTCTTATATCATTGCCGACCGTATTGATAAATTGTTTGGTTTTGAAGATCCCGGTATTGCTACCGATTTCAATTGATCCCTTCAGGAAATGCACCGGCATGCCATAACTGAAATTAGTGTTGATATTGTATACCCCATTTACATTCACCGGGCGGCTGTGTTTGATACCCAGTTGGTTCACGGTATCATAATTCACGATCTTGTTTTGCGTGGACTGCAGCGTAAAGAACAGGAAGAGGTTCTTATTCTTGTATGGGCTCAACAGGTTCAGGAAACCCTGCAGGTTTTGTGTGTATTCCTGTTTCAGATCCGGATTGCCTTCCCGGATGTCGAGCGGGTCGCTGTTATCCGGCACCGGCTGCAACTGATCCGGCGATGGCTGGTTGGT
Source organism: uncultured Chitinophaga sp. (assembly GCA_964431095.1). Classification (GTDB taxonomy): domain Bacteria; phylum Bacteroidota; class Bacteroidia; order Chitinophagales; family Chitinophagaceae; genus JJ008. The sequence continues at coordinate 2,677 of CAYSIU010000015.1, forward strand.
GGTGGCTGCGTAATTCAGCGAAAGGCTTTTGAACCTGGAAAAGTTGTACTGGAACCGGGCATTAGGCAAAAAATTCCGGAATGTCTTGCTGATGATGGAGTCTTTCGTACCACTGATGATCTTTCCTTCCAGCTCCGCCCGCTGCCAGGTAAGGCCGAAGGAGTAATTGTATTTGCTTTTTTGTGTGCGCATTCGGATACCGGCATTGGTAAACCCGTAAATGTTCTCAAAGTCATTGCTCAGTTCGCTGTTGGGCTGATCATATTTCCCGCTGCCCTTATTATAATTATAGGTTCGCTTTTCGGAGTTGTTCTTCCCATTGCTTTTTCCCACGCTGAATTCCAGCAGGGATTTTTTCCAGAGCGGTTCCGTATACACGGCCCGGGCATTGTAACTTTTGAAATCGCCAATGCTATGACTGGTTTGATCCAGGGTGTCTTTTTGCAGCAATGATCCGGCCGGGTTGTAAAAACTGTTGATCGAGTAAAGACTACCGTCGCCATGACTGGTATTGAGGCTCGTCTGCAGGGATAAGGAAAAAGTTCTCCCTTTCCGGGCAAATTTTTTCCGCCAGTTGATATCACTGCGGAAATTATATCCCTGGCTCGAAGAGCTGTTATCGCTGAATCCTTCGTTGGCGAGTGTTTTATTTCCTGATAAGGTCTGGTAATCGGAATGGCTCCGGTTATTGGTTTGCTGGTAACTGAAAGAGGGGTTGATCCGGATAGAATTCATCGAATCGATCTGGTACAAATTATTCAGGCTCACCCGGTGATTATTGTTCAGGTTATCGCTAAAAGAATTCTGGTTATAGAAATAAGAGGAATCGGGTAAGAAATACTGCCGCTGGATATGACTTTCTGTTTTAGGGTTATAACGATTGTAAAAATAATTGCTTTGAAAATCCAGTTTATTGCCGATAATGTTATTGTAATTCAAACCACCGCCCCAGGCTGTATTGATGCCGCCGTTGCTCCCGGTATTCACCCCCATGGCTGCCGCATCGGCTCCAGATATATTGATATTGATGTTTCCCCCTCCACTATGTTGCATCCGTGAGAGCTCTCCCTTGAAATTCAGAATGTCCATAAAAGTAAATCCTTCCGCATTGGTATTGTTGCCCATCCCGATAGCAGAGAATTGCCTGGCGCCCTTAAAAGAATTGACGTTGAACTTTCCTTCGTACCGGTCCTTATTTCCGGCACCAGCCATTGCTTTGCCAAACAATCCTTTCTTTTTATCCTTCTTCAATTTCAGGTTGATGGTCTTTTCATAATTCCCGTCATCAAAACCGGTCAGTTGTGCCTGGTCGCTTTGCTTGTCGTAGACCTGCACTTTATCCACTGCATCGGCGGGTAAATTTTTCGTGGCGATCTTGGGATCATTTCCAAAGAATTCCTTGCCATCCACCAGCACTTTATTTACTTTTTCCCCCTGTGCTTTCACGGTACCGTCTTTCTCCACTTTTACTCCCGGTAATTTTTTGAGCAATTGTTCCACATTGGCATTCGGTTGCACTTTGAAAGAACCGGCGTTGTACTGAATGGTATCGTTAATGAGCGTAACGGGCGGGGCTTCATTGGTCACCAGTACTTCAGGCAGGGTCTTGAATTTATCGTTCATGATCACATTGCCCAGGTCCGCATTTTTACTATTATCTGTAATGTTGAAATTAACGTTGCTGTTCCGGTAATTGACCTGCGTGATCATTAACCGGTATTCCCCGTTGGGGATCCCTTTCAATTCAAACTTCCCGTCATTCCCGGTCATCGTAAAGGTGACCAGGGAGGAATCTTTCTTGTCCAGTACTGAAACCGTGGCGGCGCCTACCGGTTGTTTGCTGATCGTATCAAACGCGATCCCTTTTACGCTGCCATTCTTCTGCGCCATCGAAGCAGTGGCAGAACAAACAAGGAGTACTAACAGGTAACTTTTTCTCATAGCTATTTAATTCGGCTACGAAAATATTCTGAGATCTGGAAACGGCGGGTTAATGGGTCTTGGTTTAATGTTAATCAAGGTTAATATTTTAGTGAATCAGGGATGAGGGAACCAGTCCCTGTTATTCACGATTCACGAATTAACCTCCCATGGCCATCGAGCCAACCAATTCACTAAAATAGTAAATCAAACAGGTGGTTTTACGGATTTTCATCCTGTTTTGATTTCACGGGCTACTACCGGGGCCGAATACTAGAAAAAATTAATTTTAATACATACTTTTAACCCTATATAATACGTTACCCCCTAACAAAACCTTGTACCATGAAAAACAACAGATTGAGACACCATTACGAATCGGCTAAAATATACCGTCATTACTACAAGCCGACATTTAATTTCTGGCGTTTGCTGAAATCGGTGTTAGCGTTGATCATTTCGGGTTCTTCCCATGTCGCTACTTCCCATCACAACAAAAAATAGCCGCTTTCTGTAAATTGTTCCCTGAAGCAGCAAAATTTTTATTTGCTAACCTATACCATATAAAACAAAACGTCCTGCCAAAAGCGGGACGTTTCTTTATTGAAAGCGGGAGTCAACCCGATCAGTACATCCTTATATCCCTCATGTTCTTTTCCATGAACCGCGGCATGCCGGGGATCGTCTGCTGCTGGTTGCCTTTGTTACCCATGCGGTTCAGATTGTAGAGAAAACTCACCAGGAAATAACGCTTGAGCACTACGCTCCTTGTATCTTCTACATAGTTATCGGTAGCAGTACGGGTAATGCTTTGGTTCTGGTTCAGGATATCATTCACGGAGAATTTAAGTTCGCCATTCTTTTTCTTGAAAAGCTGCTTGCTGAAGCTGGCATTCCAAAGAGGTATGCTTTGATTGAACCCTTCCCCGCGACCGGTATTGATCAGGTAATCGAAATTGGTGGCCAAAAGGAAGCTTTTGGGCAGGGTCAGCGTTACGTCGGCGGAATAGGTTTGCGTATAATATTTCAGGTCGCTTCTTCCATCTGAATACTTCACATGTGTATAACTGACATTCGCTTTCACGCCGAAATCGATCTCATCCTTATTGGTGTTCACACCGGTTCCCTGGGTGAGCGCGAAGGTCTTGGTGTAAAGTTTCTGGTGCTGCACCAGGCTTACATCCCTCGACAGGTTCATGTTGTTGGTAAGATTCACGCTGGAACCCTTCCACTTTGGATCCTTGAAAGGAAGCCCGAGGGTCATAAATGTATTGGCATTGTAATAACCATTCACGTTGGCATAGGTGGTCCTTTGCACAGTACCCCTTACGCTGATATCATTGATGATCCGGTTCTTGGTCAGATTAAAATTGACGTTTGCAGCAAATAATTTAAATGTAATTGCATTGAATGTATTATAACCAAGATTGAAGTTGTGAGAGAATTCCTGCTTCAGGTTGGGGTTCCCGATCTTCTGGTTCAGTGTATCGGTAAGATCAGGCACATTCTGCAGCTGTGAAATCGAGGGTTGGTTGGTCCGCCCGTTGTAGCGGAAACGAAGGTTCTTTGTACGGCTGGGCGTAAGATTGAAATTAAAGGTCGGGAAAATGTCAGTATAGGAATGCCTGTTCACCGAATCCTTGCCTGTGAAGGCCTGGTAGCTCTTGCTTTCCAGTGTAGAGCTCTGCGCCCCTATCCCGAACTGGTAATTGTATTTTTTCTCCTGTACACGGAAATTCGCTCCATAACGGTGCGCGGTGAATGTGTTTTTAAAATTATTGGTCAACAGGAGATTAGGTACATCATATTTCCCGGAAGAAATATTATAATTCGTAGTTGATTTATCCGAGGTACTCAGGTTATGGGTGTACGCATAATTGAATTCGATCAGCTTATTCAGGCCCATCGGTTCGGTGTATGAGCCGCTGATCACATTATTATGCTGGCTCGTTCTCTGGTGGTTGATCTGGTTTTGTATAAGTGAGCTATAAAGCGTTCCGTCATTTCGGAAAAATTCATTATCGGAATAGGTAGATCCATTGCTCGTACTGCCTCCTGTGGTATTGTTCCATCCTATGGTAATGGTTCTTCCTACTTTGCCGAACTTATGACGGAATAACAACTCGCCCTGGTACGTGTTTCCATCCCTGCTATTGGTCCTATGACTTTTTGTGGTGACTGCCAGGTATTCCGCAGTCAGGGTCTGCGACCTGCTGAACGACGTATCATCGGTCATGCTGTTGGAATGCTGTAAGGTAACCCTGGGCGTATATAAAAGGCTGTTCATCGAATCAAGCTGGTACTCGAAACGAAGATTGAAACGATGGTTCGTATTCAGGTTATCCGAAGCGGATAATGGCACATTGCGGGTAACGACTGAGTCACCATTATAATATTTGGTAGTACGCAGGCTGCTCTGCTGTTGCTTCGCATCGGAGTTGGACAGAAAATAGCTGCCGGACACTTTTATCTTGCTCCCCCACTGATCGGAATAGTTCAGACCGGTAGAAAAAGAACGGATCAGTCCCGTGTTGCCACTGCCACCGCCGCCAAAGCCGCCGCGGCCACCTGAAAATTGGAAACCGCCGCCGCCGAATCCCCCGCCACCTCCACCAAATCCACCCCCGCCTCCGCCACCCCCGCTAAAGCCGCTGAAACCTCCCATGGAACTAATGATATCGGAAAAAGAAAATCCCTGTTTATTGATATTATTGGCGTTTAAAAGCAAAGAGATCCGCTGGTTGCCGTTGAATTTATTCGCCGTAATATTCGTTTCATACCGTTTATCGCTGCCGTACCCCACCGTGGCTCTCCCGAAATATCCCTTGTTGCGGTCTTTTTTAAGTTTTATGTTCAATGTCTTTATACGGCTCCCGTCATCTATCTTGGTAAATTTGGCCTGGTCGCTCATGTCGTCAAAGACCTGAACGCTTTCGATCATATCTGCGGTAAGATTTTTAGTGGCCAGTTTGGGATCAGTGCCGAAAAATTCTTTTCCATCCACCAATACTTTTTGTACCTGTTCCCCCTGTGATTTTACCGTGCCTTCCTTATCCACTTCCATCCCAGGTATTTTTTTCAGCAGGTCCTCCAGCGAAGCATTAGGTGGTGTCTTAAACCCGCTGCTGTTGAATTGAACGGTATCATTTTTCACTTGAATCGGTGTCTCAGTTGTAACAGTCACCCCCTCAAGCGTTTTATAATCTTTTTGCAAAGAGAGGCTCCCAAGGTCAATCGCTTTATTTGATTCCTTGATGGAAATGGTTTTCTTAAATTCTGTATATCCTTTGCTGGAAACAACCACCCGATAATCGCCGGGCGCAAGCCCTTTGAACTCAAAAATCCCCGCTTTAGTGGATAAAGTAAAGGTCACCAGCGAAGAGTCCTTCGCATTCAGAACTGAAACGGTTGCACTGGAAACGGGTTGTTTGGCTGCTGTATCGATCAGTTTACCTTTGATGCTGCCATCGTTTTTTTGAGCCTGGGTGGCTTGCAGCAGGGCTAACAGCACCGATAAGGTCAAAATCTTCTTCATAATCAGCGGATAAGCGTACGAAAATAGACGTAAGATCTGGAAACAACCTTCGCGAAACCCTTAATTTTTAGGGAAAAAGGATGAATAAGCGTGAAATCCCGATGAATGGCCCTCCGTGACGGGCTAAACAATTTCGGGGATCTACTGCTGGTTTGATTAAAACCGGGTGCAACGCCGTGAGATTTAGCTGAATAAATATTCAACATCTTCCCTTGTAAGGGATTTCACAAATGTTACATCATCAGCAATGATATCCTTGGCCAATGCCCGTTTCTTTTCCTGTAGCTGAAGGATCTTATCTTCAATACTGTCCTTGCAGATCATACGGTAAGCAAAAATATTCTTCGTTTGCCCGATCCGGTGGGTCCGGTCAATAGCCTGTTGTTCCACAGCAGAGTTCCACCAGGGATCTACGATATATACATAGTCTGCCGCGGTAAGGTTAAGGCCTACCCCGCCTGCTTTCAAAGAAATGAGGAATACCCGGATCTCATCTTCGTTCTGGAAACGCTGGATAGCCTTTTCCCTGTCGGGGGCCGATGTGCTGCCATCAAAATATTGATACTTCACATCCAGTTCTTCAAGTCGGGCTTTGATCAATGCCAGCATGCCCAGGAACTGGGAAAATACCAGCGCTTTATGATTCCCGATGTTTTCCATGATTTCCCTGGCCAGTTCATCCAGTTTGATGGAATGATTGTCAAATTTTTCCTGTTCATTGAGGATGGCGGGTGAATCACAGATCTGTCGCAGCTTCATTAACCCCTGCAGGATGGTGAGCTGTGATTTCTGGATCCCCTGCGTTTCAATGGTTCCGAGGATCTGGTTCCGCTAATCATTGCGGTAAGCTTCATAGATCTTTCTTTGTTCTTCTTCCATTTCACAGAACAATATCATCTCTTGTTTATCCGGGAGATCTTTGGCCAACTGCTCCTTTGTCCGGCGCAAGATAAAGGGGTATAATATTTTTTTCAGGTGTTCTTTCCGGTCTTGCTCCGCGAATTTATCAATGGGAATGGCAAATTCCTGGCGGAAAAATTCCATGGTCCCCAGCATACCGGGATTCAGAAAATTCATCTGCGCAAAAATGTCAAATGTATTATTCTGCAAGGGTGTTCCGCTCATGCAAAGACGGTTCTTTGCATTTAACAAACAGGAGGCCCTGGCCACTTTACTGGAAGGGTTCTTAATCGCCTGCGACTCATCCAATATGGCATAATCAAACTCTACGCTCATCAGCAATTTGATATCGCTGCGCAGCGTACCCTAGGTAGTGATGGTAATATCATGAACGAGCAACTGTTCCTTCATTCCCGTTCTCGTGGCACCATGATGAATACGATAGGATAATTTGGGGGTGAATTTCTTTATTTCATTCTCCCAGTTATAGATCAGGGTCGTGGGACAAACCACCAGCGCTTTCAGATTCCCGGTTTCGTATTTATGATGTTCGAGGTACGAGAGCGCCTGAACCGTTTTTCCCAAACCCATATCGTCGGCCAGTATACCGCCCCACCTGACCTCCCTGAGATAATTGAGCCACTGGAACCCTGCCACCTGGTAAGGACGCAGTATCATTTTCAGGTTATAAGGGGGGTCAATCTCTTTTATTTTATTAAAGTCCCGCAGCTTTTCATATTTTTCTTCCAACTGCACCACCAGTTCCTCTTCGTCCCTTGCTTCATATAATTCATCGACCACGCTTAAATGGTAACGGGATAATTTCAGTGAATTGGTTTTCCCTTCACCCACACGGAACAACAGTGAATATTTTTTGAGCCATTCTTCGGGTAGTATTCCGAATGTCCCGTCATTTAACTGGACAAACTGTTGTTTGTTGGCCAATGCCCGTTTCACCTCTGCCACGGTTACCTGCTGATCCCCAAAAATGATATCCACCCGTGCATCGAACCAGTCCGTATTGCTGCTGATGAAGATCTTTGTCTGTGGCCGCGCCGTGTTAAAACGGAAATTCTTTAATGCATCCATGCCAAATACCGGGGTCTTCATCTCCTTCATTGCATCCACGAACAGGAAAAACCAATTGTTCCTGAGTACATCGGTCCCTTTCAGGGCGAAAGAGGCGGTATCCTCGTTATAAATAAAACTGGAATGCAGGTTTTGCAGCTGCTGGATAAACTCATTCTCCTTTTCCCGGTTGCGATGCACGATCAGTACTTTGTCGCCCTGCGGCACCACCACTTCATCCCTGTCCCTTGATTTTGTTTCATAGCCTTTGTAGGAAAAGGATGGCTGGAAAACCAGGTACTCTCCCTTTTCCAGCAAAAACAATTTTGCCTCGGGGTTCCCATCTTTTATTTCCTGTATCAGCGACCGGTCAAAATCTACCTTATGATCCCTAGCCAGCGGGAGGATGAACTGGTTCAATGTTTGGGTCCACTCGCCGGCCGGAAATGTAAGTTTGCCCGAGGGCAGGAATTTCTCCACCAGGTGGACCACTTCGTTGCTTTTCCATAAAAAGGCCTGCTGGTTATACAGGAAAAAAAGAGGGCTTGGACTTTCATTATCATCCAGGTCATATTCGAGACCGCCTGCCTGCACACGGCATTGAATGGCATAATGCGAATTTTTTCTTACAATAAAATGCGGTTGTGCCTCCTTTGCCTGTAATTGCAACGATTCCAGGTTGACAGTCTTAAAAGTTTTTTTTCCCGGCAGCAGGTATATGAAGGGGTTATCGGCGGTTTCCCCGAACAATTTCCGCAATTTGGGCAGCAGGTATTCCGCCATCAGTTCTTTTGTTTCATCCGGCAGGTCATCTTCTTCCTGGTGTATAATGTTTTCCCATATCCCTGAAAAAGGAGAATTGCGGCTGATGTATTTATTGATCTCTGTCTCCTGCAATTTGCGGAGCAGGGTCAATAGTTCCCTGTCCTTGTCCAGCAACTGCTCCGTATTCACATACCGGCCAATGTCAATTTTTTCTACCGTGCCTGCAAAGGCATTTTGTTGATCGTTGGGTTCGCCCATCACCACATCAACGGTAAACTGCGGATAATTCTTTTTATTGAAATTGAAAACGATCCCCAGTCTTCGGGAAGGAGCTGCCACTTCTTCCTCTACCAGAGAAGAGGTTTCTGATTCATTTTCTTTTTCAGGCAAAAGAACCGGTTTCACGGGGGCCGATACCGGTGTTACTCTTTTGATACCCGCATCGAGTACTCTCAGGAAAGGCTTACCATCTTTATAAGCAAATTCAAATTTCCCTTTCAGGTCATCTTTCAGGGAATAGCCATAGGCCTCGAGCAATTTATTTTTTTCCTTATCCCAGTTACGGATGCTGTCAAAATATCCCGCACCGTAGGTATTCAGCAATTGCAGGAACACAATGAGCTTGGGAAGGCACAGGGGATGGTCCTCATCCTCGTAATCACAACTGGTGTCAAAGTTCCGTTCTTCGTTTTTGCGGATCAGTACCTTATATACGCGACCGCTCAGCGGCACCGACGCTTTCACTGTTTCATTCGTCGCCTGTTCGATGCTGGCTTTATGCGATCTTAAAAATGTTTCGGCGGCAATGAAGGCCTCTTGCGAGGAGAGCAGGCGAAGGGTTTTCAGATCGATGGTCTTCATTTTCGCCACCGTATGGCGCTGGTCGTATTTAACATCTTCTGATTGCAGGTGACCCCGGTCGATCATTTCCTGGAGCTGGAATAAGGCTGCCGCCTCGTGCCGGCAAATATCTCCCAGGTTATAAGGGCAGGCACAGCGAAGTGATGTGGTTTTGGGATCCCTGAATTTTTGGATATAAACTTTATAATAGGTAGAATAGCTGTCGTCTTTTACCCGGAAAACGGCCGCTCCATACAGGTCATCATATTCTACCAGCTCTACAAAACCGATGGCGTGTATTTTTTTACCCCGTCGAATCACTTCGTCCGTTCCATGGGTATATACATACTTGATAAGGTGCGGGAGAGCCATCTCGGTTTTCAATTTGTGGTGGACAGTTTGCAATTGCCGCCAGGTTGAGAAGTGTATAGACTGCGGACTGTTGATCGTTTACTGCCGACCGGGCCAATCGGCAAAAGTAAAAGAATGTGTGTGGGATTTCCTTGCAAAAAGGAAGAAATAAAAAATAAATGTTATTCCGGTTTTATACAAACAAAATAAAGTATCTTAGTAGGTTTTTTCGTTCCTTCCGGATCGTTTACTTCAAAATGATCCAGCGATTTCAGCCAAGGCCAAACATTTTCCGGATATCATTTCGCGACAAGCTTACCGTCACTGTAGAGCGGCAACACGGGCGCTACATCGGGGGAAAGACAGAACCGGATGTCTTCGATCAGTCCAAATCGTTCCACGAGCCGGTGATAGTGCGTCAGTTTAGGCGCAAATCCCGCCAAATTATTTTTATACTTCGCATACATCGTTTCCGCCATCAGTGAACTGTCACAATGAATGATAAAATGCTCTTTTATTTTTTGGATCACCGCACCGGCAAACAGGGTGTCCTCCATATTAAAACGGTTTTTCCATCCGGCACAGCCCAGCATCACGTTCTTTTTCTCCTGCACCAGGTAATCACAAACCGCGGTTAGATTCGGGAAGGACCCGGAAATGATCGTATCTGGGTTTTTATCCAGTGCCATTTGGAGCAAACGCGTACCATTGGTGGTGGTAAGCACCAATGTTTTATTTTCAATAAAGTCACGGTGATATTCCAGCGGTGAATTCCCGTGCTGAAGACCTTCCGCTATTTTTCCATCCCGTTCCCCGGCGGCGATCCCTCCGATATTTTTGCTGATCTCGATCGCTTTGGGAACCGAATCAACCGGTATCACACAACGGGCGCCATTGTGCAGGGCAGCCGCAATGGTAGAAGTGGCCCGGAATACATCAATGATCACAACGATAGTGTTGTTCAAATCATATAAATGGAGCAGGGCGGGGGAAAGAGATGTATGTAATAGGGGCTTGTTCTTCATATTTCGCAAAACAAACAAAAATAAAGGAACAGATTGAATGGGGACGCCTGGTTATTTTATCAGTAATCTTTTCCAACGGCCGCTCTCCGCGCAATCTTTGATTGATTTATTCCTCTGTTCCAGCAACCGGCGGAGGTATTTGGTAAGATACAGGTTGTTAAACCATTGTCCCAGGACACCATAAGGAGATTCAAAATGAAACAGGTCGATCAGTATGGTCCCGTTTTCACAGGCTTTGAAATGATGCTCATGTTTCATCATCTTAAAATCACCCTGCAATTGTTCATCTGTAAACATTTCCGGTTTTTTCATTGATGTGACCTTTATGCGCATCAGCCTGCTTTTAAAAAAATGCCGGGCCCTCCAGGTCACCGTTTCGTCTTTTTCAATCAGCCCGAAACGGGTACCGGCCACTGCTTCTTCTTTAAACGTGGCCATTGATTCTTTGTGCGGGCCAATATGGCGACTCAGATCAAACACCACGTTCGCAGGGGCGGCGATGAATGTTGTGAGATGAATAGTTGGCATGAAAGGTATTATAAAATATAAACTCAAAAATTCAAAAGATGGCAGCAAGTTATGCGCCATTTTACCCTGCAGGCAGGTTTAAATTTAACTAAAGGGGATCTTTGACACCCTTGCCTGTAATAATTTATCCCGCACTTTAATGTAGATCTCCGTACCAATGGTCGCAAAAAGTGTTCGTACATACCCCATGCCGATTGCCTTGCCTAGGCTGGGCGATTGTGTGCCGGAAGTCACCTGCCCGATTGCGGCCCCAGTAAAATCTTTTATTTCATATCCATGCCGGGGGATTCCTTTCTCCAACATTTCAAATCCCACCAGTTTTCTTTCAACACCTTCCGCTTTTTGCCTGGCAAGTATCTCTTTTGCGGTAAACTCTTTGGTGAACCGTGTGATCCAGCCGAGTCCGGCTTCCAGGGGAGAAGTGCTATCGTCAATATCGTTCCCATATAAACAATATCCCATTTCAAGGCGTAAGGTATCCCGGGCGCCCAGACCAGCCGGTTTTAACCCCTGCGGGCCACCCGCATTAAAAATGGCGTCCCAGATCTTTCCGGCGGCATCCCCTTTATCTTCAAAATATATTTCCACCCCTCCTGCTCCTGTGTAACCGGTGGCGCTGACCAGCACATTGTCTATCCCGGCAAATTTTCCTTTTGTAAAAGTGTAATACTTTAAATTCAGGATATCCATCTCCGTGAGTGGCTGTAACATTTTCGTAGCATTGGGTCCCTGCACGGCCAGCAGACAGGTCTTCTCCGAAATATCATGCATTTCTGCATCATTGTCATTGTGTTGCTGTATCCAGTCCCAGTCCTTTTCAATATTGGCAGCATTGACCACCAGCATATACACGTTGTTCTCTTCAATGCAATAGACCAGCAGGTCATCCACGATCCCCGCTTCATCGTTGGGCAGGCAACTGTACTGTGCCTGGCCCGCTTTCAGTTTGGATGCATCATTACTGGTGACCCGCTGGATCAGGTCTAGCGCTTTTTTCCCTTTCAGAATGAACTCCCCCATGTGGCTTACATCAAATATCCCGGCATTTTTCCGAACCGCTGCATGTTCATCATTGATCCCGGAATACGAAATCGGCATACTATACCCCGCGAACTCCGCCATCCGGGCGCCAAGCGCGATGTGCTTTTTCGTAAAAGGAGTATTCTTCATGTACAAAAAATTGTGACAAATGTAGAGTAAAATCATTTGTCAATCCGCCCCATCCGCATCGTCAGCGGGAAAACGATCTTCATTCTCTCCGCGTTCCATAGCGGCGCGATTTGTTTCACCAATTCATCAACCGGGTTATATTTTTTTTCGAGGATGAATTTCTGCAGCGCCGACCAGGTATTCAGGTAGCCTTCCAGCTCTGCGAGGGTCCATTCAAACCGGATGTAAAATTCGGGGCATCGTATTTCACTGAATGGAAATGGGACCGTGGTATAATGATCATCCACATATTTTCTTTCATAATCCCAATACCCGCCGATGATGTCCGTATAAAAACGAACACCGATCCATTCGTCAATCGCCGGCGAAATAAGCGGTAATGAATACATCCATGCAGCGAACCAGCTCCCCGGCTTTGCCACCCTTTTTACTTCCGCGTAAAAGGGATCAAACTTCAGCCAATGCAGGGCTTGTGAAACGGTAACCAAATCAAAGCTACTGTCTTCAAAATGGGTATGCTCCGCCGGCTGAACAGAATAAATGATATTCGGGGCCTGTGTTGCATTTGCAAGCTGTTTTGCGCTGATATCGGTAGCATAAACCTCTGAAAAATATTGCGCCAGTTTTTTAGCGGTCTGCCCGTTGCCGGTAGCGCAATCCCAGGCCCTTTTCTTTTCCGGTATCTGCAACAACATGAAGTCAAACAGTTCGGTTGGGTAATCAGGACGATATTTTGCATACAGGTCGGCCTGCCGGGAAAAATTGTCCTTCATGCAATAAAGGTAAATGCTAAGCAGGGAATGGTGAACGGGATAGAAAGTTATTTGATCGGCATATTCCCAAAAACCAGTCGCACCATCATGTCGTTATCCATTCTTGTCGATTGCCTTCCTTCCTATTAAAACCATTGGGTGAGTGAAGAAACGGGCGAAGGGGCCGTGGCCAATGATTCATCCGTAGTGCTTTTCTTTTTGTTGTTAACCGATGTGTTGGGCTTTCCCTGCAGTGCCTTTTTCTTGTCTTCCAGGTCTTTCAGCTCCTGTTTCTTTTTTTCAATTGACTTTTCGATCTCCTGGCTGTCATTCGGCTGGTATTTATAGTTTTCATTTTTCTTTTCAACTGTATTGCCTTCAGCATCTTTCAGGTCACCATCAATGCCCATGATATAATCAACCCCGGTCCTGAAATGAAATGAGCCCCCGTTATCGAAATCAATATCCACCACCTCCCGCCGGCGGTTCTTTCTTTTTACAATGAAATTGACCGGGTTCAGTTTTTCTTTTACCGATTCATCAAACCGTATTTTTTTCCCTGCCGGCACCTGTATTTCTATTTCTACCTGCTGGCCGCGGAATTTATTGTCCTTGTAAATAGCATACCCGCTGCCCAGGTCGAGCACCGAATCCCGGTACAGGACGGCGTATTGTATTTTTTCTGCCCGGTTGAAGGCTTGCTGCTCATCCCTCCCGAAGCTGTATTTTTTTAACCATACATGGTAAATGGAATCTGTGCTTGCTTTCACATTGAATTTTATCGTTGACAATTTCAGCGTGTCCGTGGAAATATTCCAACCTCTTCAATGGCCTTCCTCTTTCATCCAA
>CAYSIU010000016.1:0-1067 GCA_964431095.1 uncultured Chitinophaga sp.
AGATGACATCGATCGGGATGTCAACGCCGGGTGGAGTGATCAGTTGTGCTATTTTACGGGAAATCTCTTCCGTAGTGAATTGTTTGTAAAGCTGTTTTACCACATTTTCCGTATGTAGTTGGTTATTGCGCTGCAATTCACGGCATTTTTCATGCAATTCCTTCAGGCAATTTTCTTTTCCCTTTTCCTTCATCAGTTCCACTGCGGCGTTAAAAGCAATAAAGTCGCCCATCTTGCTCATATCAATGCCATAGCAATCCGGATATCGGATCTGGGGAGAGGAAGAAACCACCACAATACGCTTTGGCTGAAGCCTTGACAGCATCCGGATAATGCTCTCTTTTAAGGTAGTTCCTCTTACGATCGAATCATCAATGACGACCAGCGTATCCAACCCCGGGCGAACCGTGCCGTACGTGATATCATAGACGTGTTGCACCATCTCATTGCGGCTGGCATCTTCGGTAATGAAGGTTCGCATTTTTACATCCTTGATCGTGATCTTTTCGATCCGGATACGGCGATTGATCATTTCGCCCAGCTTCTCTGCATCGAAGTTTGGACCCCAGTTCATGATCCTTTCAATCTTTATCTTGTTCAGGTAATCTTCCATGCCTTTCAGCATGCCGTAAAATGCCGTTTCGGCTGTGTTGGGGATAAAAGAAAAGATGGTATTCTTCAGGTCATGGTCAATAGCATTCAGCACCTGTTCACTGAGGTAGTAACCCAATGCAATTCTTTCCCGGTAGATCTTTTCATCACTTCCCCTGGAAAAATAGATCCTTTCAAAACTGCAGGCTTTTCTTTCCTTAGGTTCCAGTATCCCGGTTATTTCAATCCTTCCTTTTTCATCCACGATCAGGGCCTGCCCCGGCATCAGTTCCTGCACCACATTTTCACCTACATTAAAAGTGGTCCGGATAGCGGCTCTTTCCGATGCGGCGACTACCACTGCATCGTCAATAAAGTAAGTGGCAGCGCTGAGGCCATATGCATGCCGGAAATCACAAGCGTTGCCCCAGGCCGTCATGCCTGCTACAGAAAAGACCACCTCGGTGACTGGGGAG
>CAYSIU010000016.1:1077-12283 GCA_964431095.1 uncultured Chitinophaga sp.
AGCCCCCATCGAGCATTGGGAGTGTTTTCTTCAGGACCTTTTTAATATCCATTTTTTGGGGTGATGCTTCGTCTTCCCGGCATAAGAATGCATGCATCAGTTCTATCAGGGCTGCCAGGTCGCTGAAACGGACCGTATGATGGGGTTCTTTACCAATCAGCGCGAACAATTCATCCGAATTGACAATATTGAAATTACCGGCCATCACCAGGTTGCGGGCCGGGATCGTGTCGCGGGTAATAAAGGGGTGGCAATATTCCAGCTTGTTTTTCCCCTGCGTTCCGTAACGCAGATGACCCAGCAATAATTCGCCCAGGAAGCTGGCGTGACCTTTCATCAGCCCGGGATGGTTTTTGATATCCGGGTGATACTTTTCCAGTTCTTCGATCTCCTTTGCTACCTGGTGAAACAGGTCTGCAATAGCCTGGGGGGCATTGCTGCGGATGCGGGTCATGAAGGGGTAACCGGGCTCTACATCCAGTTTCACGGCTGCAATACCGGCACCATCCTGGCCCCGGTTATGCTGTTTTTCCATGAGTAGGTATAGCTTGTTGAGACCCCACAGCACCGTGCCATACTGCTGCTGGAAATAAGAGAAGGGTTTCCTTAAACGGATGAATGCAAGACCGCATTCGTGTTTAACCGGGTCGCTCATCGAGGTCGCAAAGGTAGTCGAATAATGTTTTCCGTGAATTAACTTACCACTTCGGTAGATCCCGAAACGGGTATGGCAACTGTAACCTGGCATCCCTGGCCGGGAGCCGCGTCAATGTCCACTTTCCCGTTAAACAAGCCAGCCCGATTGGTAATATTGCTGAACCCCATCCCCCTTTTATAATTCCCTTTGTCAAATCCCCTGCCATCGTCAGCAATACCAAGAATAATATATTCGGCGTCCGATTGAAGCCGGATCTGTACGTTGTGCGCCTGGGCATGCCGGATAATATTGCTCACCTGTTCCTGGATGATTCGGTAGATCATAAGTTTCAGGTTATCGGGCAAGTCTTCTTCCCTGAAATGACGGTGCAGGAATTCAACCTGGAAGGAGTGCGCTCTTTTCAGTGCATCACAAAGCTCCTGCACTGATTCCACCAATCCCAGGTCGCCCAACGTGGGCGGCACCAGGGATTGCGATAAATGACGTATCTCATTGACGATATCTGAAAGGTTCTGATGGGCCAGCCGGATCATCTCGAGAACTTCTCCCGACGCTTTTTCTTTGGCGACTTCCAGGTACAGGCGTGTTGTGGTCAGGTGCTGATTGATATTATCATGTAATTCTTTCCCGATCTCCTGTCTTTCCCTTTCCTGACCGTCAATCGTCGCTTGCGTCAATAACCGTTGCCGTTGCACTTCCTGTTCAATAAGCTCAAGCGAAAGTCTTTTTTGTTCTGTGATATCCGTGAAGGAACAAATGATGTTGATGATATTCCCTTCGTTGTCAAGGATCGGATCGGCGCTGATAAGTAACCAGACTACTTCCGTGCTTTCCGGCTTGTAAAGTCCCATCACGGCATCCCTTACCGCTTTTTTTGTACGGATCGCCACCCTTACAGGGCGATCAGTAAGGGGTAGTTCGCGGCCGTCTTCATAAATGGCCCTCCATTCGGGATCAAAGGCCGTACTGCTCAGCAATTGTTCCGCCGTCACTCCCAATATAGTCAACGCGGCCGGGTTGTAGAGAATGACCTCCATTCTTTCATTCAGTAAAATAACCCCCTGAGTAAGATTGTAGGTCAGGGTCCGGAATTTATTTTCACTCTCACGTAATTGATCTTCGACCGCTTTTCGTTTTGTGTCATCGGTAAAATAGATCACAACTGCTCCCACCGAGGGATCCGGGAGTAAGCTATGCCCTCTTACGGTGCACCAGACCCAGCCCCGGGTTGCATGACGAAGGCGAATGACGATATAATTGGGGAAAGTGGCCCGGTCGGATCCGGAAAAAAAAGATTGAAATGCAAGCGCGGCATCATCCGGATGAACAAATTCAAAAACATTACGCCCAAGCAGGAAGTCCAGTCCATACCCCGAAAGCTCAAATACCGATGGTCCGCAATATGTGATCTGTCCCTTTTCATCTGTAATGACAATGCCATCCAGCGAATGGGCCGCCAGGTTTCTGTAAAAAGATTCACTTTGTTGCAGCCTTGCTTCTATTTTTTTTCTTTCCGTGATGTCTTTACCCACTCCCAGCAAGCCGAGACTTTCTCCATTTTCATTTTGCAAAAGAGAAACGGTGTGCAACAGGTATTTTGTCTCCCCATCCTGGCCAATGAATGATACTTCCCCCCGCCAGATCCCTTCCTGGAAGACAATTTGGGCTACCTGTTCATGGGTATAAGGCGAATAGTCTGAATCCAGTACCTGCCGGTACGGTTTCCCGATAGCTTCTTCTTCGGTAATGCCGCTTAGCCTTTCCATCACCTTGTTCCAGGAAGTAACAACGCGGTTGAGGTCCGTAGTAACAATAACGTCGGTAACATTGTTCAGGATCGTTGCCTGGGTCCGGAGCCGTGTTTCTCCTTCCATCATTGCCTCTTCCGCTTTTTTCCGCAACGTATCATCCGCAAAATAGATGACCATCCGGCCTACATAAGGATTGTCCATCAGGTTGTGACCCCGGACCACGCACCAAAGCAGCGTGCCATCTTTTTTCCGCAGCCGTACGCTGATGAATTTCACCCGGGGTGCCATTTTCAACTCTTCTATAAAGGTGGTGATGCCCAATTGCCGGTCTTTGGCGTATACATAATCAAAAGCAGAGCTGTGCATTATTTCCTCTGGTTCGTATCCCAGTATTTTGGTCACAGAGGGGGAAACAAAGTTGATCATTCCTTTATCATCGGTTAATAGCATCCCATCCAATGAATCCCCGATAAGATTCCGGTAAAATAATTCGCTTTGTTTCAATTGCTGTTCTGTTTGCCGCTGTACAGTGATATCCTGCTGGGTTCCCCAGATCCGTTTGACCTTACCGTTTTCTACAATACCGAGCATGCTGTTCATGAAGTACTTGGTATTCCCGTATCGGTCAAATTCTTTGGTTTCAACGTTCCTGGATTTGAACCCATTGCGGATAAAGTTTTTCAGGCCTTCTATGACGCTTTGATCCGAAAAATCCAGCAGGTCTCCCAGTGCCACACCGATCAACTCCTCCGCTTTTTCAAAACCATACATGATCGCCATGTTATCATTACATTCGGCGAGATGGGAATTATGGCGCCAGTAAGCAACGATTTCATCAGGAGAAGCCATCACCGGAACCGGCTCCCGGGCTTCAAACATCCAAAGCCCTTCTGCACTGTGTTCGAAAGCCCGGTACCTCTCCTGCACCAACAGGAGGCTGTTTGCGGGCATTACCATTTCCCCTGCAAACCCTATGGCCTGTATGTTTTCAACCCTGTTTTCATGATCCCTGCAGGCCATCATTTCCCAGTGAATGGAACATGGGGTGGCATCTTTCATACCTGTGGTCAGGTTAAGCTGTACCCCGTTGTCAGGATCCTGCAGGCATTGCCCGAAAGCGGATCTGAATGTATCGGCTTCATTACGGAAAAAAACATCGGCGGCATTCAACCCGTAAAAATCGGCGGCAATATGATTGAATGTTTGCTGGAAAAGGGGATTCACATATACAAAACAACCCCTTGTATCTATAAGAAAGTAATAAAATGAACCGGAATTCCGGAAATACTCTGCCAGGCTTTTTGTATAAGAGAAAGTAAGCATTACACAACCGGTTCGCTGATATGCGGTATGAAACCGGAAGTAAAAGTAGTTATAATCAGAGTTCCCGGGATTCGTAATTTTACTGGTTCCCGTCCGAAACACCGGCTACACGTAATTAAGGAACTATAATGTTTTCTTTTCGGGGATGAAACATCTCAGAACGCCTTTTTATCCGTGGCGTATTTCTGCACTTTCGGACAATCGGCACCTGTCGCCGGATCGATCATGATATAATAAGAGGGGATTTTTTCCTGCAGCCATTTATCAAGCGCTTTGTTCTTTTTTTCTTCCAGGGCAAATTGGGAGATCTTACTGTAATCGTCATGCAGGTTCATCCGGTGGGGTTCAGAGCGGGATTTAAGGTAGATGATCCTCACTCCTTTTTTTCCCTGCTCGTCCTGGAAGGAAGTGGGTTGGGAAATATCGCCCACTTTCATTTTACTGAGCATCCCTACGATGTCCTTATCGAGCTCGTCAATCGTGACATAGGTAGAACCATCCCGGCCGGTAATAAAGGCGCCGGAATACTTGGCGGCTTCATCATCAGTGTACTTGGATGCTGCTTCGTTGAAATTCATCGTTCCGGCAATAATCCTGGAGCGGACGGTATCCAGCCTGGTTTTAGATTGTTTGATCTCGTCATCGGTGACAGGAGGAATACGAAGTATATGCCGGATCACGGCATCATCCCCGTTGCGTTGTACCATCTGGATGATGTGATACCCGAATTTGGATTTTACTGGAGAAGAGATTTCACCTTCTTTCAGGCGGAACGCAGTGGACAGAAAAACAGGGTCCCAGGTTTTTTCATTCCGGTTAACCTGGTATTGACCGCCTCGATCCTTGCTTCCGGGGTCCTCGGAGACCTGTTTGGCCAATTGCTCAAAAGTGGTGGATTTAGCCTCGAGTTGTTTTTTATAATTGTTCATTTCCCCGATAATATATTGCTCAATGTCACGGGATGCTTTGGGAAAAAGGATGATCTGCCCGACCTCCAGCTCCGATTCATAAAACGGCAGGCTGTCTTTAGGGATGCGATCAAAAAATGCTTTCACTTCAGTCGGGGTGATCCTTACATTATCCACAACTTTCCTTTGCATGGCAGCCGCCAGTTTTTGTTCTTTCACCGATTCCCTTGCATCGTCCTTGATCTGGTAAATGGTTTTCCCCGCCACTTCTTCCAATGCAGCCTGAGTTCCAAACTGGTTGATATAATACCTGATCTTCTGATCCAGCTCAGCCTCCACTTCTTCATCGGTTACGGGCAATGAATCTTTCTCGGCCTGGATCATCAGTATTTTTGAAATCACGGCCTGTTCCATCAGTAAACATTCCCCGTTTTCGGGAACCGTGCCGCCCTGGCGTACAATATCGGCCAGGGAATTCTTGATATCTGATTCAAGAATAATTCTATCGCCCACGATCCCTGCAATTTTATCGGCCACCACTTTTTTAGGTTGTGCATGTACTACGACTGTAAAAGCCAGCAACCCTAAACAAAAAAGAGGGATTTTTTTCATAATAAGTATAAGTTCAAAAATACTCTGAGCGCCAACAGGTATCCGCTGCCGCGGATGTATTTAACAAAAGTTTCTGGTAAGGCTTCCAATCTCTGGCTTTTACCCTGGCCTTATAAAGTTCTCTTCACTTCTTCTTCCTCGTAACCTTCCACCACATCGCCGACTTTGATATCATTGAAATTTTTGATCGTCAGCCCGCATTCCATACCCATTTGAACTTCTTTCACGTCGTCTTTAAACCTTTTCAACGATCCCAGTTCAGCCGAAGCCCCTTCCCCAACAGGATAGATCACGATCCCGTCCCTGATGAGGCGGATCCTGGAATCGCGTTTGATTTTTCCATCCATTACATAACAACCCGCCACGATAGCCTTATCAAATTTGAAAACTTCTCTTATTTCCACATTAGCGGTGATCTTCTCCTGCACTTTAGGCTCCAGCATCCCTTCCATCGCACTCCTGACTTCTCCAATGGCATTATAAATGATGGAATACATCCTTATCTGGATACCGGCATTCTCCGCGAGCCTCGAGGCCTGCAGGGAAGGCCGGACATTGAAGCCGATAACAATGGCATCCGAGGCTTCGGCCAGTACGATATCGCTTTCGTTGATCTGGCCCACTCCCTTGTGTATTACGCTTACCAGTATCTCCTGCGTGGATAATTTTTGCAGGGAATCACTCAGCGCTTCTACTGAGCCATCCACATCGCCTTTGATTATTACATTCAACTCCTTAAAGCTGCCAAGGGCAAGACGGCGGCCGATCTCATCCAGGGTGATATGCTTACGGGTCCGGATACCCTGTTCTCTCAATATCTGGGCACGGCGGTAAGCGATCTCTTTTGCTTCTGATTCTTCTTCGTACACTTTGAACTTTTCTCCGGCCTGTGGCGCTCCGTTCAGGCCCAGTACCAACGCGGGTGCAGAGGGACCTGCTTCGTCTTCTTTTTTATTCCGTTCATTGAACATGGCTTTTACACGTCCAAAATACTGGCCACTTACGATCAGGTCGCCTGAATGCAGGGTCCCGTTCTCCACCAGCAAGGTAGCTACATAGCCCCGTCCCTTATCCAGCGAAGCTTCAATGATCGTTCCCATGGCTTCCTTTTCAGGATTGGCCTTTAGTTCGAGTAATTCAGCCTCCAGCAAAATTTTCTCAAGAAGTTTATCTACATTCAATCCTTTCTTAGCCGATATCTCCTGGCTCTGGTATTTCCCCCCCCATTCTTCCACCAACAGGTTCATTTGGGAAAGCTGCTCGTATATCTTCTGGGCATTGGCACCGTCTTTATCGATCTTATTCACGGCAAAGATCATTGGCACACCGGCAGCCTGCGCATGGCTGATGGCTTCACGGGTCTGCGGCATCACCGCATCATCGGCTGCGATCACAATAACGGCAATATCAGTGACCTTGGCACCCCGGGCCCGCATGGCTGTAAATGCTTCGTGACCGGGCGTATCGAGGAATGTGATTTCTTTTCCATTCGGAAGCTCTACCTGGTAAGCGCCGATATGCTGCGTTATGCCTCCAGCCTCACCGGCTACCACGTTGGCACTCCTGATATAATCAAGCAATGATGTTTTACCATGATCCACGTGACCCATGATCGTAACGATCGGGGAACGGGGCTGCAGGTTATCATCCTCCTCTTCCTCTTCTTCCTCCTGCTCCATTTCCAATTGCTTCTCCACGTCAATAAACTCCACATCATATCCAAATTCACCGGCTACCAATTCGATCAC
Organism: uncultured Chitinophaga sp.; assembly: GCA_964431095.1. Classification (GTDB taxonomy): domain Bacteria; phylum Bacteroidota; class Bacteroidia; order Chitinophagales; family Chitinophagaceae; genus JJ008. The sequence continues at coordinate 8,078 of CAYSIU010000016.1, forward strand.
TTCTGCGTCAAGCCGCTGGTTGATGGACACCATAATGCCAAGGCTCATACATTTACTGATCACTTCTGCAAAGCTTACATCCATCAGGTTGGCCAGTTCGCTCACACTGATAAATTCAGTTACCTGCAATTTGTTATCATCGGCAACCTCTCCCTGGGCTTCTGCCATTTCCTGCCTTTTTTCCCGGCGTAGCCTTGCTTTCAGGCTTTTGCCCCGGCCACCGGCGCCTGCCAGTTTTGCTTGTGTTTCCCGTATCTTTTCCTGGATCTCTTTTTCGTCAATCAGTTTCTCCTCTTTTCTCCCACGTCCATCCCGGCGACCGCCTCTGCCCCTGTCATCACGGGTAAACCGACCCGGTTTCTTATCCGGTTCCTTATTAATAAATATCTCCCGCTTCACATCTTTTTTCTCCAGCGGGATACGTTTTCTTTTTTTCTTTTCGTCCTTTTTCAATGGGCGGGTATCACTGTCGGCCGGCAGTTCGATCTTCCCGAGAATCTTCGGCCCCGTCAGTTTCTCCACTTCTATATTTTCAATCACTGGCGGTTGTTCCCCTTCCACGGCAGCGGTAGCCGTAACCTCTTCACCCGTCTTTATAGCTTCTTCAGTCGTCTCTTCAGTTTTCTTTGTTTTCTTTCCTTTCCCCTTGATAACTTTTTCCTCTTTTTCTTTTGTTCCTTCCTTCACTGCCTTCGCTCCTTTCTTGGGACGTGTAGAAGAATCGATGGTGGACAGGTCGATCTTTTTCACCACTTTGGGGCCCTCGATTTCAGGAGTCTCCCTTTTTATAACCTCTTCTTTCGTTTCTTCTTTTGCTTTTTTGGACTTGCCTTGTTTTTCTTCCGCCGGCACGGTTTCTTCTTCTTTCTTAATTAGTTTGGCAGCAGGCTTTTCCTCTTTTTTGAAAATGATCTCTTCCTCTTCTTTTTTCTTTTTGACCTCAGCAACGCTTCCTTTGGGCAACTCAAGCTGATCGCTTTTCATTTTCGCAACTTTGTCGCCCTGGAATTCTAGTTGCAAGGAGCGGTACATATCTTCTGTCAGCTTGGAAGTAGGCTTGAGGTCGTCCTTGGAAAATCCTTTCCCTATCAGGAAGTCAATAAGGGTATCCTGACCAACATTAAACTCTTTGGCCGCTGCTAATAATCTTGGAAGTTTTAATTCTGCCATTGGGTTTTATTAATGAGAAAATGTGAGAACTGTGATCAATTTGGAAATGATAACATTATCACATTTTCACATTTGCTTTATTCTTTTTCAAATTCTTCTTTCAATATTTTTCTCACTTCCGCGATGGTTTCCTTCTCCAGGTCGGTTCTTCTTTCCAGTTCCTCGTTGGTGAGGTCCAGCACACTGCGCGCTGTATCACAGCCCACCCGCTTCAGTTCATCGATCACCCAGGTATCAATTTCATCGCTGAATTCGTCCAGGTCAATATCAAACCCTTCTTCTTCTCCTTCGTTGTCACGATAAACATCCAGCTCATAACCCGTCAACTCGCAAGCCAGTTTGATATTCACGCCCCGGCGGCCAATAGCCAACGACACCTGGTCGGGTTTCAGGTAAACATTCGCATGTTTGTTTTCATTATCCAGTTCCATGCTCGTAATCTTGGCAGGCGTCAACGAACGCTGTATGAGCAACTGGATGTTATTGGTTCAGTTGATGACGTCGATATTTTCATTTTTCAGCTCCCGGACGATCCCGTGGATACGACTCCCCTTCATCCCCACGCAGGCGCCAACAGGGTCAATGCGGTCGTCATAGGATTCCACGGCTACTTTAGCCCTTTCTCCCGGATCACGTACGATCTTCTTAATGACGATCAGGCCGTCGAATATCTCAGGCACTTCTACTTCCAGCAGCTTGGCCAGGAAGTCGGGCGAGGTCCGCGAAAGAATGATCACGGGGCTGTTGTTCTTCATATCCACCTTCTTCACCACAGCGCGGATCGATTCTCCCTTTTTGAAATAGTCCTGCGGGATCTGCTCGCTTTTGGGTAAGATCAATTCATTGCCTTCATCATCCAGCAACAGGATCTCTTTCTTCCAGACCTGGTACACTTCTGCACTCACGATCTCACCCACGCGATCGCCGTATTTTTTGGCTAGCGCATTTTTTTTCAGATCGCTGATACGGCTGGCAAGGGTTTGCTTGGCAGCGAGGATGGCCCTGCGGCCAAAATCAAGCAGGTCGATCTCTTCGTACAGCTCTTCACCGACTTCAAAATCCGGCTCTATTTTCACTGCATCCTTATAGGCAACCTGTACCAGCGGGTCTTCCACCTGCCCGTCTTCCACGATCATCCTGCGACGAATGATCTCCAGGTCACCCTTTTCTGCATTGACAATGACATCGAAGCTTTCATCGCTACCGAATTTTTTGCGCAACAATGTTTTAAACACGTCTTCCACCACTTTCATCATAGTGGGGCGGTCAATATTTTCGGCATCTTTAAAATCCCGGAACGCCTCAATAAGGTTAATACTTGCCATAGTTTTACCTTTTTTAAAACTTTATTTGAACTTTAGTCATTTTTATATTTTCAAATGGAATACTGTGCTGCAGCAACTCCATTTTTTTGCCCTTACCCTTTTGTTCTTCCAATACAATTCCCCGTTCTGAGCTGCTGATCAGCTTTCCTTCTTTTTTCGATCCATCATTTGCCAGCACTTCCACATACCGGCCGATATTCTTTGTATACTGGCGCTGTATTTTCAGTGGTTCATCCAACCCGGGAGAGGACAGCTCCAGCGAAAAATCGCCATTCGGGAACAGGTTCTCTTCTTCCAATTGCCTGTACAGGCGACGGTTATAATGTGCCAGCTTCTCAATCGTCACCCCCTGGTCGCCATCAATGAACACCTTTATATTATTGGTAGGCCTGAGCCTTATTTCCACTAAAAAAAGTTCGGGTTCTTCTGCGATCAGGCCGTTTATCTTCTGCTCAATATCTGTTACGATCGGGTCCATGAATCGGGTTGCCGGCTGGTCCGGTTACAACGGTTACGGTAAAAGAAGAAGGGAACGAACCCGTTCCCTTCTGTTGTCTTTTTCCATGCCAAAGGTAAGGGAAAGGGGGGTATCCGCCAAATGAATATAGAACAGATGGGCAAAGAACTAAGAATGCCGAAATTATTGGGGAATCATCCTGCAGGAAGTGTTTACTTCATCATTTGATATTCCGGGGGTTAATAATTCGGTAAACCCGCCCCTGATCCCGGTGAGCTGTCAGCGGGCTGGTTTATCTTTGTAAAGTGAAGATCCTATTGGTTGCGATACTGATCTATCTTGCCGTACTGTTTATTTTCAACTTCCTGATACCGCTTTATATCACTTCGCGTAAGCTCAGGAAAGGGTTCCGGGAAATGTCCGCCAGGATGAATCGTCCGGACGGGAGGAACCCGACGCAGGAACATATGAAACAAAAGGAATATAACCGGCAACCGGCTGCTGCTGACTCACCATCGCCTCCTGCAAATGCGGGAGATTACATTGACTTCGAAGAGGTAAAATGAAAAAACCACGGGTCGCTGCGGCTTGGCTGGATCCTGTTGGGATCCCTTGATTATGAGGGTGGACCCTGTTGGGATCCCCGCCCGAACGTACCGTTCGGTACGGGCGGGGAATCAACGACCCTCCCGACTTATCAGTCGGGATGCTCTAACTTTTGAGCATCAATTAATTGACAAATTCTGGTTTTTTTTCCACCCTTTGAACTGCCTCTCTCTTTTTAATACCTCTTTCTTTGAATCAAAAGGCTCCTTATATGAAATAATCCAATCTTTCGCCCTTTGTGCAAAACCACGATGCTTTCCCAAATGTTTTTTCAGCCGTTAGGCAGGATCGGCACTCTGACCAATATAATAAAGATTTAGGCTTTTTGAATAAAGGATGTAAACGAAATGCATCATCCTGATTTGTCAGTGGATCCTATTGGGATCCCTTGATTATGAGGGTGGACCCTGTTGGGATCGAACCAACGACCCCCTGATTATGAGTCAGGTGCTCTAACCTTCTGAGCTAAGGGTCCTGACTTAATATAAACAGTCAATTATTTCAACAAACAATCGAACCAACGACTCTCCCGCCTGAGGCGGGATGCTCTAACCTCCCGAAGTATCGGGATGAGCTAAGGGTCCTGACTTAATTAAACAGTCAATTATTTCAACAAACAATCGAACCAACGACTCTCCCGCCTGAGGC
>CAYSIU010000016.1:12383-14785 GCA_964431095.1 uncultured Chitinophaga sp.
AGGGTCCTGACTTAATTAAACAGTCAATTATTTCAACAAACAATCGAACCAACGATTCTCCCGCCTGAGGCGGGATGCTCTAACCTTCCGAAGTATCGGGATGAGCTAAGGATCCTGAGCTCCCGGTAGTTGAGGGAATCGCTCAGAGAGCGCCAAAAGTAGCAAATAATAATTATTAGCCCTTCTTAACCAATCTTTAACCCAAAGAAAAATATATTTGCGACTTCAACAAGACTTATGAAGAAGATTCTACCACTGTTTACGTTTATTCTCTTTGTATCGGTTGCTGTTGCACAGGATAACCCGTCCATCCCTAAGAAAAAGCAGCCCATTGATATGAGCAACCGGCCCAACGATCATTTTGTTATTCAGTTGGGTGTTGCCAACTGGTCCGGTCTTCCCGATACGATCAATAAACAGGGTCTCTCCAAAAGCTTCAATGTGTACCTGATGTTTGATTTCCCCTTCAAGACAAATCCCAAACTCAGTATTGCCGTCGGACCAGGGATCGGTAGCGATCATATTGTTTTTTCAAAAACCTATATCGGCATCCGGGACCGGGTATCCTCCATTCATTTTACCAATGTGTCCGACACCAATAATTATAAAAAAACAAAACTAGCCACTGTTTATTTCGAAGCGCCCCTTGAGCTTCGTTATTCTTCGAACCCTCTTACCGGCAACGGATTCAAATTGGCTCTTGGGGTAAAAGTGGGAACCATGCTCAATGCGCATACCCGCAATACCAAGTATGAAACAAAGACCGGGGGCTCACTGGACAACCATGTGCTGAAAGAATCCAGCAAACAGTTTTTTAACCGAAACAGGCTCTGTCTTATTGGCCGGATAGGTTATGGTCACTTCAGCATCTTCGGCAGTTACCAGGTTTCCTCCTTATTCAAAACGAATGCGGGACCCGACGTAAAACCCTATTCGATCGGCATTACACTGAGCGGACTTTAAAATTGATCATTGTTATTGGTGATGGCAGCCGGCCGGCAAACAATTTAGACATCTGACATTAAAAGAATTGTATTTATTTTTGTTTACCCCCGGATGGGGGATTTTTTTTCATCCATGCTAAATAAGAAATACGTAATAAAGAAAGAGGAGCGGGCCGTACTAGTAGGAATGCTGCATAAAGATCAAACGGAGCAGCAGGTGCAGGAGTACCTGGACGAACTGGCGTTCCTTGCCGAAACTGCGGGGGCAATTGCTGTAAAACGATTTACCCAAAAACTTCCGCACCCCGACAGCCGCACATTTGTGGGCAAGGGAAAGCTGGAAGAGATCCGGAAATATGTGGAGGGAAAAAATATCCGGGTTATCATATTCGACGATGAACTGAATGGGTCCCAGATCAACAATATTGAAAAAGCGCTCGATATAAAAACCATTGACCGCAGCGATCTTATCCTCGACATATTTGCGGGCAGGGCCAAAACGGCCCAGGCCAAGGCCCAGGTAGAGTTGGCTCAATACCAATATATATTGCCGAGATTAAGGGGCATGTGGAAACACCTCGAGCGCCTGGGTGGCGGCATCGGGACAAGAGGCCCGGGTGAAACGGAAATAGAAACCGACCGTCGTATCGTAAGAGATAAGATCTCATTACTTAGAAAAAGATTGGCAGAGATCGACCGGCAGGCTTTTACCCAGCGCAAAGAGAGAGGCGAGCTGATCCGCGTGGCCCTGGTGGGATATACCAATGTAGGTAAATCCACCCTTATGAACCTGCTGAGTAAACGGGATGTATTTGCTGAAAATAAATTGTTTGCCACCCTCGATACTACGACCAGCAAAGTTGTTTTTGAAAATACCCCTTTTTTATTGAGCGATACGGTGGGATTTATCCGGAAGCTGCCCCATCATTTGGTAGAGAGTTTCAAGAGCACACTCGATGAGGTCAGGGAGGCCGATATCCTGCTTCATGTAGTGGACATTTCCCACCCGGCCTATGAAGAACAGATTGCGGTGGTGAACAGGACGCTGCAGGAACTGGCGGTGCATGATAAGCCGGTTGTTGTCATCTTCAACAAAATGGACCTGTATGAAGAACGAACTTTTGATAAAAGGCTGGATAAACACACCAAAAAAGAAATCCTCGAAGACCTTATTGAGCGCTGGCAAGGGGAGACCCATAACAATGCTGTTTTCATCGCCGCCATTGAAAAAAGAAACACCGATCTTTTGCGGAAGACGATTTTAGAAAAAGTGAGAGCAATGTATAAGATACGGTATCCCTATAAAACCGAATTTCATTATTAGTTTAAACTCTTTCCCGTGCCGGAAAAAAAATACCATTGGCACAAAATTGCAGACCATATCAACGAACTGGATTTTGCCGCCAGCAATATTGCCGTGGAAGAATTTAAAGGGAAGAAAATAGTTAATGCCAAAAA